>JAIITD010000080.1 GCA_022737715.1 Veillonella sp. | reverse complement strand
ACCGTTATCTGGGCAATGGAAGTAAGAGTAGTTTTCCACTACACCAATAATAGGCACTTGCATTAAATCAGCCATCTTAACTGCTTTTTCAACAATCATGGATACCAAGTCTTGAGGAGATGTAACAATGATGATACCATCCAATTTCAAGGATTGGTATACAGTAATCGCTACGTCACCCGTTCCTGGTGGCATATCAACGAATAAATAATCGATGTCTTTCCAAATAACATCACTATAGAATTGTTTTACTACATTGCCCAAAATAGGACCTCGCCATAAAACAGGATCTGTATCGTTTTCAAGCAACAAATTAACGGACATTACATCAATGCCATATTGCTTAGTTTTAACAGGATACATACCAACTTCGTCAGCGTAAGCCTTTTCTTTGATACCAAACATCTTAGGAATGGATGGACCAGTTATATCAGCATCAAGAATACCTACTTTATAACCTTTACGAGCCATCGTTAAGGCCATCAAGCTTGTAACGGAGGATTTACCTACACCACCCTTACCGGATACAACACCGATAACATGTTTAACGGAACTCAATTCATGCAATGGCGCCGTCATATCTTGAGGCTGTTGTGCACCACCGCAACCTGCGGATTTGGATGGACAACTATTGCAATCACTACTGCTGCTACCGCAACCCATAATAAACACCTACTTTCTTCGAGGACTTCCCTCAACAATATATAGTTAGAAAATTATTATCTCATTGTAAATATCTTTCATTGTGAAAGCTCTTTCTACAACTAACACATCATATATTTACAGTGTTATTGTATCATGGTAGTTTAATAATTTTCAATATACCTATACGCTTTAAACGACTAAATTATTCACCACAATAGTCCTTTGTAAGAGCACAGAGGATTTCCATCCCCTTCTCAATTTCTGGAATTGTTGGCACCGTATAGCTCAAACGGAATGCATGACCATTTTGTACACCATCCGCTGCAAAAGCACCACATTTAATAATGCCTACATTTTTATTCATGCACGCTTCAAAGAATTCATCACAATCAACAGTATCCGGCATTGTCATCCATGCGAACATACCACCTGTAGGTTGAGTCAAATGAACCTTGGAACTACCTTTGTCTTTAAAGACACGCATCATAGCATCACATTTAGATTTATATACCTTCCGTACATTTTCTAAATGTGCATCGTAATCGATATGGTCTAGTACGTGTGCTACAACCTTCTGTGTAACTAGTGGCATTTGTCCCGCCGTATTATTTTTAATTGCCTGAATAGTACCGATAACATCTTCTGGGCCCAACAAGAAACCAACACGCAAGCCTGCCGATAATGTTTTAGAATACGATCCTGCGTAAAGGACACGGTTTTCCGTATCAAAAGATTTAAAGGTCGGTACATGTTCACCAGCAAAACGGATTTCACCATATGGATCATCCTCATAAATGAATAAATCATATTTAGATGCAATAGCGTAAATTTCTTTACGACGTTCTAGTGGCATGGTAATGCCTGTTGGGTTTTGGAAATTTGGAATTAAATAGATATATTTCCCCTTGCCTGATTGAGCCGCTTTTTCCAACTCACTTGGAATCATACCGAATTCATCAGTTTTGATACCGACTGCCTTAGCCCCCATATTGCGTACAGAATTAATAGCACTTGTGAAAGTATAATCATCCATGTACACTTCATCGCCAGGTTCACATACAGTAATAGGTACCAAGCCCAATAGTTGACCAGCCCCATTAGAAATAATCAAACCTTGACCCTCTAAATTCATATGGTGAACTTTCGATAAACGTTGCAAGGTCAATTCTGCTAATCGCGCATCCCCTTGCATCGGACCATATTGTAATAAACTCATAGGATTATCATGAACGATGAAATCAAAGGCATCTTCAATAACTTTCACAGGAATTGCCTCTGGTGCTGGATTACCAATGCCAAAACTGATAAATCCAGGTACACCCACACCACGTTCAAATACTTCACGGATGAAATTAGGCCCTTTTAATATTACGCGTTCAGGAAGTGAAAAACTCATAGTATCGCCTCTTTTATTTTAATTACATAGAAATACATGTTTATTAAGCATTAGGATCATGTTCTCGTTCTGCATTACGTTTATTAATATATCGTTTATATACCTTCCATAGAATAAAATATACAATGGCTGCTACGACGACAATAATACCTAGACGCCCCATATTCTCTTGGAAGTTGACAATATCTGTGCCAATAGCAACTTCAAGGGCTGTAGACGGAAATTTACCAATTAAATTGGCCAAAATATAATCACGCGGTTTAATCTTACTGATAGCCCCTAGCGCAGTGATGACACCAGATGGAAAATAAGGTAATGATCTAGCAAATAACATGACCACAAAACCATTATTACCGGAAAAATCATCAACCTTCATCAATGTGGTACTCTTAGAAATTAGCTTATCCGCCGCATCTCGTAAGAAATAACGCATAATGTAAAAGCTGATGACTACCCCAATGGTTTCAGCGAGCCATGAAATAATAATGCCTGGCCACATGCCGAACACAAGACCATTCGCTGTGGAAATAAAGATGGATGGCAAAAACCCTACAGCATTGACAAAAATATCAAGGAGCATGCTCACCACCATGGCCATAGGACCATAGCCTTGGATATACTCAGCAATTTCCTCCATAGAACCGCTCGTAGCTAAATGCCACATAGTTGGGTAAAATGTTGGATCTACAATATTAATGATGATCAGTAATACGACAAATAATATGCCCGCTATTACCTGCACCAAGCCTTCACCAGAAGGCGAAAATTTTCGTTCTTTCATAGTTACCTCGTTTAATAAAACTAGTACTATTATAGCACGGATTCTATAGAGTCTGTATAATTAAGTCTATTTAAGGAAATAATAAATTTTATCATTACAAAATTAGCATATATACTCGTAAGAGTTGTATAATACAAATATATTCTAATTCATAATGAAAGAAGGTTTACTATGATACAAGTTGGTCAATCTGCGACAGCAACAGTTACAGTTACAGAATCTAATATTGCAAAAACAATGAAGTCTGGATCTCTTGAAGTATTTGCTACGCCTGCTATGTGTGCACTTATGGAAGAAGCTGCACAAGCAGCGGTACAACCAGAATTAAACGACGGTGAAGGTACGGTAGGTATTGCTCTATCTATTAGCCATGATGCCCCTTCCCCTATAGGTGCTACCATTACGGCTACGGCTACAGTAACAGCTGTAGAAGGACGTAAAATCTCCTTTGCCATCGAAGCCTCCGATGGTATTGGTATCATTGGTAAAGGCACACACGAGAGATTCGTCATTAACAACGAAAAATTTATGTCTAAAGTTGGTGCACGAAAAGCATCAAACTAAATAGGCCGATTCAATAAAATAATTTCGTAAACACAAACATCCTCCACAATCATCTGATTATGGAGGATGTTTTTATATTGTATTCTTTTATATTACTAAAAGATTAGCAAATCTTAACTACCCAACCTTCTGGAGCTTCGATTTCGCCATGTTGGATACCAAGTAATGTATCATATAATTTTTTAGTTACAGGGCCCATATCATCCATGCCAGCTGGTACATTAATAGTGCCTTCTGGAGTATCGATTTGACCTACTGGAGAAATAACAGCTGCTGTACCGCAAAGGCCGATTTCTGCAAAATCTTTTAATTCATCTTTATGAACAGGACGATGTTCTACTTTCATACCAAGATAATGTTCTGCTACATACATCAAGGAACGACGTGTAATGGATGGCAAGATACTATCGGATTTAGGTGTTACCAATGCACCATCTTTAGAAATGAAGATGAAGTTAGCACCACCAGTTTCTTCTACATGAGTACGAGTAGCTGCATCAAGGTACATATTTTCAGCATAACCTTTTGCATGTGCATCAGTAATAGCGTACAAACTCATAGCGTAGTTAAGACCAGCTTTGATATGACCAGTACCATGAGGAGCAGCACGGTCAAAATCAGTAATGCGGATTTTGATTGGTTTTGCGCCACCTTTAAAGTAAGGGCCTACTGGTGTTGTGAATACACGGAATTGATATTCGTCAGCTGGTTTTACACCGATAACGGAGTTAGTACCCATCATGTAAGGACGAATATAAAGGCTTGCACCATGACCGTAAGGAGGTACAAAATCTTTATTAGCTTTTACTACTTCTTTTACAGCTTCAATGAAACGACCTTCAGGTAATGTAGGCATTACGAGGCGTTCACAAGATTGATTTAAACGTTCAGCGTTTAGATCCGGACGGAAACATACGATGTGACCATCTTTAGTGTAGTATGCTTTCAAACCTTCGAATACAGTTTGCGCATATTGGAATACACCTGCACATTCATTAAGGACAACGTTAGCATCAGTAATTAAACCGCCTTCATCCCATTTACCATCTTTATATGTAGTCAAATAACGATAATCGGTTTCTACATAACCAAAACCGAGATTATCCCAATCAATATTCTTACTCATAACAATGACCTCCATGCATATTAATATACTAATAATCTTAACACTATGAGCAAGTTATTTCAACACATTCTATAGAGGTCGGAAGTTTATCTATAATAAACTTAGTACGATTCAAATCATAAGGTACATCATAACGAGTATGATATGAAATAGATTCTACGCGACCAGTACGAACTGTATTATCTAATCCAAAAGGAACTTTTACAATATCACCTTCATATATATCATTTCTATCGGTACGATAATAAAAGGCTTGGTTAACTTTAAAAATATATACAGAGCAATACGTATATATTTTTCTATCAGATGTATGATTGGATTGTAAAAACTCTTGTAAAGATTTGTCTCTTGTATGAGCACGTATAAAAGTAATTAGATTTTTATACCAAACTGGTACATACTGATTGGTTACATTCCCAATAAACAATGTAGCCTCTTTATGAGCCCATTTAATTCGTACTGTTACAATACCACCACGAGCAGAGTCTTTATCATAGTCATGACTTTCACCAAGACTAAAGGTATTTAGATTATACAATGTATCACCAAGGTGAAAGTCAATATCTTGTTTCAATTGATGAATCATCTGTGCATCTATATACTCGCTATGACTATGGCTAGAGTGTCCATATTGCTTACTATGACAATCAATGGAAATAGACGGATGCGTCCAATTAAAACTCAATGTATTTACGTCACCATATTCTTGGTATATATTTTTTTGTACTTCTATATGAATCTCTTGGATTCTATCTTTTTCACGATTTCCATCAAATAAAAGCAATGTAGGCGCACTTAGAATTTGTCTGAATAGTATAGACATGGCCCTCATTTCATTATCAAAGGGGAATTCATATGTGAACTCTGTTCCATCAGTGTTGATAAGCTGCACTTGAACAGCACACTCATCCTCATCATATAGGACAATATCATCGGAAAATCTACGCCCCATAAGCTCTAATAAATATTGTTTTTTAGATTCTTCAATTGAGTACTCCTTAGTAGTGAAGGATTCTATTTTACCGTCTACAGGTTTCGAGATATGCTCCCATTTAATACCATAGGTAACACTAATGGTTTCCTTAATATAAATATGTTGTATCTCTTCAATATAGTAATCTTTACGATTAAATCTCACTTCCTTTGGAACGCCATCTGGTAAATTACCATACCAACTACCAGTACTTATAATGTCACAAAACGCTACGAAACCTATAAATTTATCTGTCACATTTCTACGGATATACATAAGGTCTCCTCCTTTTATTATTTTTTTTAAGTATAACAAACAGGATGTGACAAAAATTCCTCTACATAATTATTTGATAAAATTATTTATTACATACCAATATATATTATAATAAACTTAATATCCTAATGTGTAAGGAGGTATCGCTCATGAAAGAATCTACTAATCATAAACTAATTTCAAATCCTAAAAATATCATCTGTATAGGCCTTAATTATGCGGACCATATTGCAGAAACAAGTCTTGCCACACATGATTTTCCAGAAATCTTTATGAAAACTACAAATGCACTTGCAAATCATCAAGATACAATTACTATCGAAGATGAATCCTTTCATTATGATTACGAAGGAGAGCTCGTCATCATCATTAGTAAAACTGGGAAAAATATATCTCGTGAACAAGCAAAAGAACATATCTTAGGATATACCATAGGTAATGATGTATCAGCTCGAACCTTACAATTTAGAGGCTCTCAATGGATTCTCGGCAAATCACTAGATAACTTTGCTCCTATCGGTCCTGTCATCGTATCACCTGACGAATTTGATTTTGACAATGCTACCATTACAACGACCGTCAACGGAGAGGTTCGTCAACAAGCCCAATTACAACAAATGCTGTTTAAGCCGGATGCGATTATCGAATTTGTATCTCGGTATATTACACTACAAGAAGGTGACATCATCTTTACTGGTACACCTAGTGGCGTTGTACTCGGTAAAAATGAAGAACGATATGGTTGGCTAAAATCAGGTGATACAGTATCTATTACAATTAGTGGTATTGGTACATTAGTAAATCAATTTAAATAATTTCCTGGATAAATAAATAACCTATATATACCAAAAGAGATTACCTATGATGTGTCTATCCATCATGAGTAATCTCTTTCTTCTTTTTTATAAATCTATTTAAATATGATTTTACAATCTAATATGTACTTATTTATGTTCCGCCTCAAGATCGAGCATATATTTCTTACGTTCAATACCACCTGCATATCCTGTCAATTTACCATTACTACCGATAACGCGATGACATGGAACAATAATAGATATAGGATTATGTCCTACAGCACCTCCTACAGCTTGAGCAGAAAATGTTTCTTTGCCTTGTTTTTCAGCAATCTGCTTACCTATTTCACCATAAGTTATGGTCTTACCATAAGGGATAGTTTGTAATATAGACCATACAGATTTACGGAACTCAGTTCCTTCTAGTTGTATCGGTGGCGTAATAAACGGTTTTTGTCCTTTAAAATATTGATCTAGCCACATAATGGTCACTTCAAAAGGACCTGTTTTTTGTTCAATATACTCCGCATCATCAAAACTAGGTGCATGAGCTTCATCAACGAAAAATAAATCTGTTAAATACGTTAATGTACCAAGCATTATCATCGTTCCTAACGGACTTTCATAGGTGTATTTATAATTCATAGTACATTAACTCCTTCTTAAGCTAACAAATCATTCAAAACTTTTTTAATATCATCATTAAATGATACAGTATTTTTATGAATTTCAAAAGGTATAGGTTGCTCTTCCATATTAATTGGTACATACAAAGCATCTATATTGTCATGGGCCATACGCATAAATGGATACTTAATAATCATCGGTGTATTATAACCAACACCCAATTCTAACAATATAATTTTCTTATCTCTATAGCTCTCTATAAATGTAGCATATCTATCTTGTGCCGCATACCAACCCTCATCTTGTACAAAGTTGCCATCAATACGCAAATTCATCGTCATCAATTCACCACATCTAGGACAATGAGGAATTAATTCTGTAGGAATTTTCATATCCTTTTGCTCTTTTACCATACGCCGAACTTGTTCTTCATTATCATAAGTCTTTTGATGACATGGCTCAGAACACTGCCATAATCCATAATCACCTTGCATATAATAAAATCTATTTTTATCTACTCCGGCTAATTGCATTTGATGATCTACATT
>JAIITD010000079.1 GCA_022737715.1 Veillonella sp. | reverse complement strand
TTGTTGATCTTGTTGATCTTGTTGATCTTGTTGATGTAAATCAATTGGTTGTTGTTCAACTGCTTGACTACCTTGGCCAGGTGTTAACCATTTTTGACTACCAATAAGATCAGTTCTATACCAATCTGCAGGTGTGGATGCAGAAGCAATGCCTCCACCCAAACTGGCACTTAACAAAATGGCTGCTACAATTGTAGTAGCTGTTTTTTGATGCGACTTAGCCAACTCAGATGTTACTACATATGCGTTCTTAGTCGCACTCCATACTACTTTGAATACCTTATTCATATTAAGTTCCCTCCCAACTTATGCGGCTCTCACCCCGCACAGATGAAATAAATGAAAAATACCGGAATATACTTCACTAAATATTCACAATATCTAATTAAATACTAGCACAAGATATTTTAAAATTAAAGCGTTTTTTTAATAAGTTAAACTTATGCTTCATATTTTACTCATACTTTCATACAGCATAAATCATGAAAACGCCTTATTTATCAATTTTTTCCGATATAGAAATATTCCTCTTCATTTTATATTTAATTTATAGTTTTGCTTGTATTTTTATTTGCACAGATAAAAAAGGCCTATCAATGTATATGTATACATTAATAGGCCTTATATATTTTACCGTTTATTAATCTAATTAGAATTTAGATTCGATAGCACCTTGTAAATCACCTTTTGGCAAGAAACCAATTTTACGATCTACTACTTCACCATCTTTCAAAATTACAAATGTAGGCAATACTTCTACTTGTAAATCACGAGCCAAGCTTGGTTCTTCATCAGCATTAACTTTTACAAAGTTTGCTTTACCTTCTAATTCACCAGCGATTTCTTCAATAACTGGCATCATGCGTACACAATAGCCACACCATGGTGCCCAGAAATCAATAACTGTTACGCCACCTTTATTAAGAAGATCTTGATATTCTGCTGTTTTTAACTCTTTTAATTCGCTCATTATTTCCTCCTAAGGCAATTGAACTAATACACAATCTTGAATGTAATCCAAACCTACCTCTTGAGCCTTAGCCAAGACTGCGGGTTTATCCGCACCTGGTTGTAACCAGATCATCTTAATGCCCAATTGTTTACATTCATCAATTGCTGCAAGCCCTGCTGCTTCTGGTACTACAAAATCAACAACGCTAGGAACAACTGGCAACGCAGATAGACTCGGATAACAAGTATCACCATCGATACTCTCTACATTTGGATTAACCGGATAGACTTCATATCCATGCTCTTTTAAGCACTTATAAATCTTATACCCAAACTTATCGGTTTTATGAGTGGCACCTATTACAGCCCAAACTTTTTCAGCTAACGCATCTTTAATAGTCATTCTTACCACCTCTTATATACTATTATATATTAATATCGAAAACTGTCAATATATTATATCGATTTTTTTAAAACAATAGGTTCACAACGTAACTCTTCGGTTCGCGCTGTATATCTTAGTAATGATTCTAATGAAGCACTTGGCGCATCACATTTAGGTATAAATCCTGCTAATACAGCTAATTCACCTAAAATACGCTCTGCTGACCATCCCGTCTCTCTCAATTCTTTTACAGTTATACTTTTCTGCCGTTTTGAAAGCCTATGTCCGTCATCATCAATGAGCAGCGGTGCATGGCCATAGCATGGTGGCTCAGCATGTAACGTACTATATAAATACATTTGTTGAGCCGTAGTTTCCAGTAAATCATGACCACGAATGATTTCAGTAATCCCCATGGATATATCATCTAGAACAACCGCTAAATTATAGGCATACATCCCATCTCCACGGCGCAACACAAAATCATCAACACCTTGACGCAGTACAAAATGCTGTGGACCTTGGTATATATCATTGAACTCCATAGTAGAATCAGTTACCTTAATACGCATAGACGGATTCTTTTCAAGTCTCTTTAGCTGTACCGTAGCACTATCCAAATTACGACAATGCCCGTCATAGTGATGAACGACTTCACCTCGATGAGGTGCGGAAGCAATTGATTGTAAGCGAGTACGATTACAAAAGCAAGGATAGATTAAATCTGTATCTTCTAATCGTTGCAAAACCTCATCATACATTGGTAACCGTTCGCTCTGCCAGTATGATGGTTCTGGTCCCCCCACACGAGGGCCTTCATCCCATTCAAAGCCAAGCCATTCTAAATCATCTAACAAAGCCTCCCCTAAAGAGCGCTTGGATCGTTGTAAATCAATATCCTCCATGCGTACCACATAGGTACCATGCTGATTACGGGTAGATATATACGACAAAAGGGCGATCCACACATTCCCTAGGTGGATATACCCCGTTGGGCTAGGTGCGAATCGTCCTTTCATAAATAGTATCTCCTTATATGCACTCTAATAATATACTATTATATTAATACATTATTATATTAACACATGGTGAGGATGACCTCAGTTTACAAACTATATATTAGCCAAGGGATACGATACTATCAAAGACACCAGCATCTTTGATTTTTTGTTCGTTACCCATGGAGCAAATATGATTATCCTGTAACACAGGTTCTACAACATCTACAAGAGCTACGATATCTTCTGGCTTGCAAGCAATGACTTGTTTTCTAAATGCTACCTTATCTTCAATATTGGCACCGCTGAAGTATAACCCCATGGCACGAGGACCACGCAATGCAGGTGTCATCGGTAAATCAAGTCCACTCATAGTACCGATAATATATTTACGCATTTCTCGGTCTGTTAATGTAAATTGACGTAGATATTCAGGCAATTCTTTATACACATTAAGTGTTTCCACAAGATTTGGATCTCGATAACTACAGAAAATCATATTGCCATCGTCGTAGAAGTTAGCAAATGCGCCATAGGCCCCACCTTGTACGCGAATGCGAATCCATAAGTATTCATAACGCAAGATCGTTTCTAATACGCTCATAGCACCAACATGAGTAAATCCATGATCAATGAAATTACCACCTTGTGCCACATATTGAACCTTACCAGCTGTGACAATACCTTCATTGCTCGTTGTATGTTCTATGGATAACACATTATTTGGCAACGCCTCTGCATTCCAAGTACTGAGCAATGGTTTCATTAACTCTGTAAATGGTGCTAATTCTTGTTCTTCACCTACGAATAAAATTTCTACATTATTAGAACGGAAAATCTTGCGAGCTACATCGGCCAATTTTTCTGGCAATAATGGTAATGCCGCAGGATTAGTTGCTAACTCACTAATTTTTTGATAATAGCCTAAATTACCATCATCGCGGAATTTACCAACCTTTGATACCTTAGCCATTACACGTTGACTAACGATAGTATTCCCTCTACGGAACGCCTCATTATCCCAAATAGCTTTGCCTTCTTGTACAAGTTCTGTTAGACGCGTTACATCGGTGTATTGAGCATCGTGAATAACTTCATTTACGATATTGCACAATTCAGGTAATTTAGCATGTAACACCTTACTACGTACAACCATGAGAGGTACAAACTCATCCCGTTTGCCCGCTTTACTAATACCTGTAATATCTGAACTTAATCCACCAAGATTTAGATTGATTAATTTTGCCAAATCTTCATAAGAACGTTTGGATGTATCTACACGGCCGATGATATCACTTAAAATATCGGCATAGAATAATTCATCTTCAGTAAGACAATCTAGTTTAAAATAGTAGGCCACATAGTTGATGCCCTTTGTGAAAGTCGGAACAAAATGAATTTTTGTATGACCAATCATACTTTCACGACGCTCTACATCTTCCACGTCTGGACTTAAATCAGATAATTCTAAAAGTGGAATAGTTGCGAGCGCTTCTTCACTATCTGGTGTTTCTTGACGAAGTTTAAGACGTTTTGTTTGTTCTACGATAGCTTCTAGCTCATCTTTCGACATAGAAGCTTTAATAGCTGCTAACTGTTCTTTAACCTCTGCATCCTTTTTATCTTGCAAACCTTGTTCAGGGTATAAGGATACGAGAGATTTATGGTTGTTATCTAAAATAGAGTGACGAATTAAATCTTCAAAGTAAGAACCTTGCAAACCTTTACGAATATTAGCTAATGCTTCTTCGTAGTGTAATAACTCAATTGGATCTTTGCCATATAGCCAATTATCCATCATGCGGATGACATATGCTAAACCGATTGGACGGCCCCCAAAGTCACTTTCACGAAGGGTAAACTCAATACTATTAAGAGAAGCCTCTAACAATTCCTTATCGATGCCATCCTTACACAATTGTTGTAATGTAGATTCAACAATTTCTTGTAATTGACCTTGTTTATCCATGTTAGAGCCGCTAGCTTGAACAACCCAAATTGGTTGACGGATGCTATCTAGGTAGTAACCAGATACATCAGAACCAATGCCTGCTTTCACCAACGCTTGTTTTAAAGGCGCTGCAGGAGATGTCAATAAAGCATGTGTTAACACCTCAAAAGCAAGGCTTTGTTCTGGTGTCACATCTGGCAATACATAGGAGAAAGCATGTAACGTACGGTTATCCGTGCTTTCATCAGAACCCACACTATAAGGATACGTAATTACTTTACCTTCCTTAAACGGAGCCTGCTCAGTCACCTCAGTGTCGATTTCAATAGCATCGAAATGGCTCAAATATTCATCGTTAATAAAGCGCAATTGTTCTTCAATATCCATCGTGCCATATAGGAAAATATAGCTGTTGGATGGGTGATAATACACATCATAGAATTTTTTGAATTTTTCATAGGTCAAATCCGTAATATTATCAGGATTACCACCGGAATCAACGCCATATGTTGTATCAGGGAACAAAGAATGCATCAATTCGCGTTCTAGTACGGAATCTGGAGAGGAATAAACCCCTTTCATCTCGTTAAATACAACGCCTTTATACGTCAATTCATCATCGACGGAGTCAAGCTCATAATGCCAACCCTCTTGCATCATGATTTCTGGATCATTTGCGGCACGTGGATAGAAAACAGCATCAAGATATACATCCATCAAATTATGGAAATCCTTGTCATTCTTACTTGCCACAGGATACATCGTTTTATCCGGATAGGTCATGGCATTTAAAAATGTATTCAAAGAACCTTTTACAAGTTCTACAAATGGCTCTTTTAATGGAAATTTACGAGAACCGCAGAGCACGGAATGCTCCATGATATGAGCGACGCCTGTGCTATCTTGAGGAGTTGTTCTAAAAGCAATATTAAATACTTTATTAGTGTCTGGTGAGTCAATATAAATAAGACGAGCACCAGATTTTTCATGTTTCATTTCATAGGCTGTGCTATTGATTTCATCAATACGTTCTATGCGATCAAGGCGAAAACCAGAATATATTTTATTCAGTTCCATAGATACCCTTCTTTCTAATTTGTTTATAATGTATATATATATGTAAAATCTTAATCTATTATTGACTATCTATTATACCACATTACAGAGATTTACACGAATTTTCAAGAATTATTATCAAATTACAAAGATTATCTATAACTTATTCTTATTCATGAGATATAAATGACGCATCTATTATGAAAATAAATCAGGACACCCATATAGGAGTGTCCTGATTTATTATTAATCTTGTTTAATTTGCCATTTTTGGTTGCGTCGACTTGTCAAAAGACCTTCGAGAACAACCTCAAATTGGCGAAAACTCAATGTATAGGGAGCATACATATCTGGTACTACCTTATAAGATATGGTCACTTCTGATGCATCATAATTATAAAATATACCATGTAAATTGCTCACCGTTGTATAGCCTGTCTGTGCTTGCTCTAATGTAGGGATAGGTTGCGTTTTTAAATTAGCTAACAAGTCGCTAATAAAACCTTCCTTACGCCCCTGATCATCGAGCATTTCGTCCATAAATGTACGTAGACTATCCATCATATGTATTAGCCTCGTTCGTTTAACAAAAGACCATTATGAATAACTCGTACAGCATCTTTTACGCGGTTTTGTGCAACCAAGCAAGAAATACTGATTTCAGAAGTACTGATGATTTCAATATTGATGCCTTCTTGGCTAAGGATGTCAAACATTTGAGCTGCTACACCTGGTTGACCCAACATGCCAGCACCAATGATAGATACTTTTGCCATATTTTCATCAATGTTTACAGCTTCAATATCAACAGTTTGTTGCAATTCGCTTAACACTTCACGTGCCAATACTACATCATCAAGAGCAATTGTGAAGATAAGGTCTGTCTTAGGTTCACCTACAGAGCGAATAGATTGAACAATCATATCCACATCTACGTTTTTTGCTGCTAAAGCTTTAAATACCTTTGCCGCAACGCCTGGTTTATTTTCAACGCCCACAAGAGCTACTTTTGCTGTATTTGTATCATCGGCTACGCCTGTAATTACGTGTTTGTTAGATTCCACGGTATAATCCTCCCGAATAATTGTGCCTGTATTATTACTGAATGTAGAACGAACATGAATTGGTACACCATAACGGAAGCCCATTTCAACAGCGCGTGGTTGCATTACACCTGCACCTAAGCGTGCCATTTCAAGCATTTCGCCATACGTAACTTCTTCTAGTTTGAAAGCTTCCTTTGCTACGCGAGGGTCAGTAGAATATACACCTTCTACATCGGTAAAGATTTCACATACATCAGCTTTCATAGCACCTGCTAATGCAACAGCAGTTGTATCGGAACCACCACGGCCCAATGTTACCATGTCGCCGTACTCTGTAATGCCTTGGAAGCCTGCAACAACAACGATATTGCCTGCATCTAATGCTTCGAATACACGGTTAGGATCAACACCTAAAATACGTCCTTTATTAAAGTTGTCACTACTTGTAATACCTGCTTGATCACCGGTTAAAGAAACAGCCTTTTGACCACGTTCATTAAACGCCATAGCCATCAATGCAATTGTTACTTGTTCACCAGTAGATAACAAACGGTCCATTTCACGACCATATGGTTTAGATGTTACTTGTTTTGCCAAAGCTACCAAGTCATCTGTTGTATCGCCCATAGCAGATACAACTATTACAATGCGATCGTCCTCATTCTTTTCATGAAGGACACGATCAACGATATTAAATATTTTTTCAGGTGTTGCAACAGAACTGCCACCAAACTTTTTGACGATTAATGCCACTATTATCCCTCATTTATCATTGTACTAAAAAATAACATGCATATACTTTACCACAAAACAAACCGCACTGTAAAGGTATACACGGGTATTTTTCCACTATAAAAAAACAAATTTCTTTTTATAGCGGACATACATTGTGTTTATAATCAATAGTTAATGTTCGTAACGTGTCATACTCTCCATACAAAAAAGACCAGCCCTAAGGCTGGCCTTTTACAGTCAAATACAATCTATTATTCAACTACGATAGCTTTTTCAGATTCCCATAAACCATGGATGTTGCAGTAAGAAACAGCAATCAATTTACCAGATTTATTCAAGGATACTGCCAATGTACCTGCGGAAACTGCATGTACAGGACCTTCGTTTGCTGTTGCACCGTCACCATGTACGTTGAAGGATAATTCACCAACTTCGTAAGGCAATTGAGTGCCTTCAGCTACGAAGTACAATTTAATCCATTCAATGTGATGTTCTACAGTGTTTGGATGAGCAATGTCTTTACCAACGGATAATTTTACGTCGAATGCTTCACCAGCTTTTACTTTGTCAGCAGCTTCGATAACAGGAACGTGTTTTTCAGTAGCGAAATCGCC
>JAIITD010000078.1 GCA_022737715.1 Veillonella sp. | reverse complement strand
GGTGCAGATTCAGGACTAATAATAGCGATAACGCGATTAGCAGAAACCATATTACCAAAACCAATGTTTAGTAATTGGATACTCATAAATAGACCTCCTTACTCAATATTCTGTACTTGTTCTCTAATTTTTTCTAATTCACATTTCAATTGTACCACATAGTCTGTCAGTGTTATATCCATCGCTTTTGAGCCAATCGTATTAACCTCACGATTCATCTCTTGAATGATAAAATCTAACTTACGACCAATCGGTTCATCCATCTTAAGTGTATTGGTTAATTGTACCACATGAGACCTAAATCGGACAATCTCTTCCGTAATATCAGTTTTGTCAGCCATAATAGCAACTTCTTGTAGTAAACGATCTTCATTGGCAGTAATATCAAGACCTTCCACATAGTCCATCATTTTAGTTCGCAAATTTTCTTTATAAGCAATAACAGCATCGGCTTTATGACTGTTAATGTCTTCTATAATATTTGTCATTTGTGAAAGCCGGTGTAACAAATCTTGTTGAATATGGATTCCCTCAGATTGTCGCATACTGACTAATGCATTAAGTGCATTAGTTGTAGTATCAGTAACTAAAGACTGAAGTACATCTTCTGTAACTTCAGAATCTTGGATTTGTACCCAATCATTGGATATGGCCATCACTGCTGATAAAGGTACCTCTTGAGGCTCCCTATAAAATCCTTCTGATACCAGTAAGTCTTGAATTTGATGTTTTAAAGAACTATTTATTATGAACTGTTTTTCTCTATCCGCTACATCCTGCAATGTTACAAACACATCAACTTTACCTCGATGTATTGTTTTTTGTATACATTTACGGATACTATGCTCTACAGAATTAACTTGTTTAGGACTTCGTATGTTGAGATCTAAAAATCTAGAATTAACAGATTTAATTTCTATGATACATTGTAAACCATCTACAATTTGAGTTGCTCGCCCAAATCCCGTCATGCTATTCATGGAAGAACCTCCTTTTTATATATTGTATCACGAATTTTAAAGATATCTATTAATTATCTATGTTATACTAAACTATACATTGTGAGTTACCAAATGAAAGGATCACCATGAATTTAGACGGATTAACCATGTCTGTATTGGCAAGAGAATTAAATGAAAGCCTACAGAGTGGACAAATACAAAAACTTTATCAAGTAGATAAACACTCATTACTTTTTAAAGTACGTAATGCTAATCAAGACGTAAATCTGATGATAACTGTAGGGGCCAATCCCGCAATATATATATGTAAACCTATCCAAGATTTGCCCAAAGAACCTAGTTCATTATGCATGTTTCTACGAAAACATATAGAAGGCAGTCGTATTACCTCCGTAGAACAAATTAATGGGGATCGTATTCTCTGTATACATATTGATAAGCTTGAAATGGATGGTTCCATTACCTCTACAGCGATATATATCGAACTTATGGGGAAATATTCTAACTGCATCTTTGTGCAAAATGATATGATTTTAGAATCTATTATTCATGTATCACCATTAATGAACAGAGAACGTTCAGTAGGTCCTAAGATGACATATGAATTACCACCTAATTCAAATCGTGTATCTTTACTAGATTTTAATGAAGGAGAAATATTAAATCTTCTTACATCCTTTGGATCTGGTACAGTCACTAATACTATACGTTCTGTATTTAATGGATTTGGTAAATCTTTATTAGATTATGTTCTAACAATATCTAATTTAGATGGCACGGAAGAGCTTAATACCTTATCAGATGATGATGTTCATAGATTATCCGGAGCTCTACATAATCTAAAGGAAAAATTATTAAAGGCTTCTCAATTATATGTCTATAAAAATGTAAATGGTAAAAAAATATATATGCCATTTCCTATGGAAACAGATTCTACATTGATAGAAACGTATCCAACCATCTCAAAAGCAATCGAACAGTCTATTGTGGCCACTGGTTCAATTCATACGGCTGATAAAGAACTAGAACGTATTATAACAAATGCTATAAAAAAAGAAGAATTACGTCATAAAAAAATCAAAGATGAACTAGATGATACTAAAAAGATGGAAACCTATAAATTATACGGTGATCTTTTAATGATTAACGGCCATTTGCAAGTACACTACCAATCGTCTATTGACGTACAGAATTTACTTTCAGAATCAGCAGAAACCATAACAATACCACTAAAACCAGAATTAACCATTGTAGAAAATGGGCAATGGTATTACAAACTGTATACCAAATTAAAAAACCGTATCATCAGTGGTCAATATCAACTAGACCAAAGTACTATTAAATTAGAGTATTACAGAACTATATTATATAGCTTATCCCTTGCCACAACTAGAGAGTCTTTAGAAGAGATCAGACATGAATGTATGGACGCGGGTATTATAAAAAAATCTAAAAAGCCTCTTTCCTATAAACTAGGAAAATCTAATTATATTCATCTTGAAATCCCAGAAGGCGAACTTTATATCGGACGAAATAACCAGCAAAATGAATACTTAACTCATCGTTTTGCAAAACCAAATGATCTGTGGTTTCATACACAGGATATTCAAGGTTCCCATCTTATTTTACGTACGAATCATGAACCTGATGATATGCTCATTTCACAAGTAGCAAAATATGCTGCCTATTTTAGCAAGGCCCGTCATTCATCAAAGGTTCCTGTAGACTATACATATATAAAAAATATCAAAAAACCACCTAAATCACCTTTAGGATTTGTGATTTTTAACACTCATCAAACAATGATTGTTGAACCAGAAAAACCACCTATGTATGAGGAATAGCAAAACCCCCGATAGAAATCTATCGGGGGTTTTCTCTGCAATCATTAGTATAATCTTATCTGATTACAACATATTATATATTATTGATTATCAGTTTTTTGTTCACTTTGTTGCAAGCTTTCGCGGTTTTGACGTAGGCTTTCCAACGTTTTTTCTAAATTGTTTTCTACATATTTCAATACATCACCAGCATATTGAATAGAGCTAGATTTTAACTCTTCAGAAGATTGGTTTGCAGCATTGATAATTTGATTAGCTTGTTCTTGTGCTTGCTTAACAAGTTCACTTTCAGCAGTCAATTTAGCAATGTAATCTTTGGCTTGATCGATTAATGTTTCAGCTTGACGTTGAGCATCAGCCAATACTTTATCTTTTTCGGCCACAATACGACGAGATTCATCGAGCTCAAGTGGTAAAGATTCTTGAATTGCATCGATAATACGCATAATTTCATCTTCTTCAACCATGCGTTTTGTAGTCATAGGAATACGGCTGCTAGATTCAATAAGAACCTCTAAATCTTCAAGTAATTTTTCTGTTTTCATACAATTCACTCCTATTATTTATTACCATCGATGTTAAAACGTTTTTCTAATTTTATCTTTACATCGTCAGGAACAAGTCCATCTAACTTACCACCAAATTTAGCTAACTCACGAATCCCTGTTGAGCTTACAAAAGAATATTTATTATTGGTCATAATAAACACGGTTTCAATATCATCATCCAAGTATTTTGCAAATAGAGCACGTTGAAATTCATATTCAAAATCACTAAGAGCTCTAAGTCCACGAATAATAATACTTGCATTTTTGGATTTAACATAATCGATGAGCAATCCACCTGTACAGTCGATTTCTACATTAGGAATATGCTTAACCGCATTGCGAATCATCTCAACGCGTTCTTCCATAGTAAACAATGAATTCTTATTAGGATTTGAACTTACAGCGATAATCAACTTGTCTACGAGACGACTACCGCGCTCAAAAATGTCAACGTGACCATTTGTAACGGGGTCAAAACTTCCTGGGCAAACTCCTATCCGCAAGGGTCTAACTCCTTTCACTATGTTTCACAAAATATGAAACAAGGGTGTAACCAAATTTTTGTTCCTTTATACATTCCCATTCTGGTGGCATGGTGAAAGCCTCATCTTTATGATGTTCCAAGACTAAAACACCATCATCAGCTAATGCATCATTAGCCACAACAAAATCAATAGTCTCCTGTATAAAGCCATTTTCATATGGTGGATCAGAAAAAATATAATCGAACTGCTGGTCACCTATAAAATGTTTCAATTGTGAAAGTTTCTTAGGTATGATTTGAATTCGATCCAACACACGACAATGTTCCGCATTCTCTCGAATTAATTTACCAGTTCGATAATCAACAGCAATCGCTGATTCAGCTCCACGACTAAGCGCTTCAATGGCAACTGCACCAGTACCAGAAAATAAATCTAATACACGAGTACCAAATATACCGCGATGCGCTAATACGTTGAAGATACTTTCACGAACACGATCCAAGGTGGGACGTGTATCCATCCCCTTCGGAGCTTTTATAGTATGGCCCTTTGCAGTGCCTCCGATAATTCGCATACAATCCTCACTAGATTATACTCATTAATTATAGTATATAAATACCTAAAATAAAAGTATCTTTTACAATTATGATACTTCGATTTTACTATCTCGGCCCATCAATTCTTGCAATGCTAATTGAGGGGACTTCTCTTCATATAATACCTCATATAGTGATTGTGTGATAGGCATTTCTACATGGTGTTTTATGGCCATATCACGAATAATAGATGTTGCAAAAAAGCCTTCTACCACCATATTCGTATGATTCATAATGTAGTCCATTGTTTTACCATCTGCTAGCTGTTGTCCTGCAGCACGGTTACGACTATGCTGGCTCATACAAGTAGCGATTAAATCCCCCATACCAGCTAAGCCTGCATAAGTTTCTTTTCTTGCGCCGAGAGCTAAACCAAATCGAGTCATTTCATGTAGACCACGAGTTAGTAATAAAGCCTTACAATTATCTCCAAGAGATAATCCATCAACGATACCAGCAGCCAAGGCTATTACATTTTTTGTAGCCCCTGCTAATTCAACACCAATATAATCGTCACTCGTATATATACGAAATTCTTTGCTGTGTAATGCCTGTTGTACCTTTTTACCTATGTCCATAGATGTCGTACCTACTACGGCTGCAGCAGGTAAGTTTCTACCAATTTCCTCAGCGTGATTAGGACCGGATAAAACAGTTAAATGGCATCCGACAGAGGATAATTCCTCCTTCATGACTGTAGTCAATAACTTACCACTTTCCCGTTCTACACCTTTAGAGCATAACACGTATATTTGATCTTTGTGAGCATATCTTTTTAAATTCTGTAAAGCTGTGCGCACATGAATAGATGGTGTAACAATCAATACAATATCAGCCTGCTCAATAGATGTTTGTAAATCAGAACTAATGATGAGTTCATCAGGCAATATAACACCAGCTAAATATGACTTATTTTCCCTGTACTTAATAAGTTCATCCTTAAACTCTGAACGTCTGCAATATAAGGTTGTATCATTTCCGGCCACTACAGATTTAATAGCAAGAGCTGTCCCCCAACTACCAGATCCGACGATGCAAACTTTCATATTACTCTCCTTTTTTAACGCGTTCTACCTTTAATTCTTTACCAGCTAGTAAACGAGAAATATTTTCTCGATGACGTATGATAACAAACAATGCAGCTAGCGCACCAAATCCTACAAACCACCAGGATTCACCCATTACATACATCAATACAGGAACAAGCGCAGCCGCTACTATAGAACCTAGAGAGACTAATTTAGTGAAATATACAATGATGCCCCAAATAGCAAAACAAATAACTGCAACTATTGGAGATAATGCAATGAGTACCCCCAAACCAGTTGCAACACCACGGCCACCTTTAAATCCAAGAAATACTGACCAATTGTGTCCAACCATGGCCAAAATACCACCTAGAATCATGTACATGGGATTTAAATGGGAAAACAAAAATACCCCAATGGCGCCCTTTAATGCATCACAGAAAAATACAGGAAGCGCTGCCTTTAAACCAATGACACGATATGTATTTGTAGCACCTATATTTTTGGATCCATATAGACGGACATCTGTATTGAAAAATAATTTACCAATAATGAGTCCGCTAGGAATTGAACCGATTACATAGGCTAATAACGCATACCCTATAATAGGCATAAAATCATTCACAACTCTCACCCTTACCCTTTGTACTTATTACTCTTCATCTTCACGTTTTTTACCGCGAAGAATTAATCGAATTGGAGTACCTTCGAAACCAAAACTTTCACGTAAACGATTTTCCAAGAAACGCATATACGAGAAATGAATTAATTCAGGTTCATTTACAAATAGGATAAATGTTGGAGGTTTAACACTGGCTTGTGTCATATAGTAAATTTTTGGAATTCTACCATTACGGGATGGAACTGGATTTACAGTTTGAGCATCTTGTAATAATTGATTTAATGTACCAGTAGAAACACGACGATATTGTTGTTCTGATACGAATTTAAGCATATCAGCTAAACGATGAATACGTTGTTTTGTCAATGCGGAAGCAAATAGAATTGGTGCAAATTGCAAGAATCCTAATTCATCATAAATGTCTTCAGTATATCTCAATGTAGTTTTATCATCTTTTTCTACAAGATCCCACTTATTAACTACAATAATAACGCCCTTACCGGCTTCATACGCATAACCAGCAATTTTTTTATCTTGTTCTGTAACGCCATTAACGCCATCTAATACAAGTACAACAATATCAGAGCGATCAACGGAACGAAGAGAGCGAACAATGCTGTAACGTTCAACAGCTTCATCAATCTTGGATTTACGTCTCATCCCTGCCGTATCGATGAGTACGAATTTTTGATCCCCATGTGTCCAGTGCGTATCAATAGAGTCCCGAGTAGTGCCAGCTACATCGGAAACGATAACGCGATCTTGACCTAACAGTGCATTAGTCAAAGATGATTTACCTACATTAGGACGACCAATGATGGCCACATGAATGGTATCTTCCTCATCTACATTAGTTCCTACAGGTGGGAAATGTTTAACCGTATCATCTAATAAATCACCTAGATTCATTAAATTCTTTGCAGAAATGCCAATTGGATCACCAAGTCCCAAATTATAAAACTCATAAATATTAGGTTCTTGATTTACACTGTCAATTTTATTCACTACAAGGACTACTGGTTTTCCACTAGTACGTAAAATATTGGCCACTTCTTCATCAGCCGGTACAATACCTTGCTTGCCATCAACCACAAAGAGGATTACATCAGCTTCTTCAATAGCGAGTTCAGCTTGTAAACGCATCATTTTAGGAATAACATGGCTGTTCTCTGTTACAAACTCGATACCACCTGTATCAATCATTGTAAACTCACGATTAAGCCATTCTGCATCGAAGTAAATTCTATCTCGTGTAACGCCAGGTATATCCTCGACGATAGAAATTCGTTTATTAACAATGGCATTAAATAATGTAGATTTACCTACATTTGGACGACCAACTACGGCCACTAATGGTTTTGCCATACTTTCACCTCTTTTATTATCTATATACATCACTTCATTTTATCATATTAAAGGGAATGTACGCAAAAAGGCTAATCAAGGAAAACCTTGATTAGCCTCATTAAAAGATTCTGAATTATTCAGCGTCTTCTTCTGTTTCTTTTGCTTCCATCAACTCAGTCAAAGCCAAGCCCAATTTCTTTTCATCTTTGTTAAGAGAAATGATTTTAACTTCAACTTCTTGACCACGGTTCAAGTAATCTTCAACTTTAGCATTACGTTGTTTTGTAATTTGAGAAATGTGAAGTAAACCTTG
>JAIITD010000077.1 GCA_022737715.1 Veillonella sp. | reverse complement strand
TCTATATACGTAATTAATTGTTTAAGATGTTCTAAAATAATGATTATATTGATCTCCAAAGATTAATACCACCAATAGTAAACGCAATTAGTTTTATCAATATACCCCTTTCAACTTGTATGCCCCAACCAATAAAACAAATACCTATAATTATACTTGATATACGGGTAAAATAACTTGTTTTACTATATTTCAATAAACGCACAGCCTTTTTTATACCTTCCACAAACCGGCCTTCCTTTATATATCTATAAATGACTTTTATTTCCCCAATATTTAGATATATAAATATCGCATTAATAGCTCCAAAACAGGCTATAGCATCTATCTTACGATACGGTCCATCTCCTGACTGAAGTAGTGAATATACAAGAGCTACATCCAATAAAAAAAGAACAACAAACATATATATAGCTTTAAAAAAATTTTTATTGTTAGCAGACATTCCTACTTCTCCCTTGATTCTAATTTTGGGTCTTTATTTTCTTTATCATTTTGATTATTATCTTTTAGATAATCTGTTTCTTTTATCCTTTTCTTTTAGCAATTTTACCTTTTAATATTCCAGAAATAAAGATTCCAGCTCATTAGATTCTATAGGACGTGCATTATAATAGAGTGATTACACACTATTAATATGGAGTTAATAATCTTATTGAAAAATACTTTAGAATATCTCTTCTGTGTACACTTGATGAAAACTTGAATTCATCTAGATACAAGACCCTCTCATTAGCATGGGAAATAATTATTATTTTATTCTTTTATAGTTACCAACAGCTAATACCATAGCAAAAAATAATCTCACATAGAGCTCTAAAAGCCATTATATTTAAGCCATAGATTAGAAGATATGAAACCTTATTTGTCTGCACATAGAGACATATGAGCGTTCATAACCACGCTTCTTTACCTCAACATATACTTAAAATAGCCTTCATGTTTAAACTTAGAATGCATACACTTGATAATTGCTAGTTCTTCCTCAGTGTGTTGATTAGGATGAGAATGTGGTTTACGACTATATTATCGAAGTGAATCGATAGACCCGTCCAAACGCTTCACCCAACGTTTTACTTGTTGTCTACTAGTATGATAACGACGTGCAGCTTCAGCATTATTTTCATACTTCATAGCATATTCACATACTCGTTTACGAAATCTTAATTCTTCAGTTATAATAGAATGCATGAGAAGGAACTCCTTTTGTTATAATCTTTGGATTAAGCAACTTCATTATAACAGAGTTCCTTCTTATTTTTTATTTACTTGTCACAAATGTATTATACTCTTACAAAGTACTATGATTTTTACCTTTATTGAAGATACATTTTATATTCATTTTCGTCTAATTGAAAAAGCTAAATACTCAAGATTAAGTACCAAACCATGTCCCTGTAACAAGCCGATATAATAAATACAAAACTATTATTACAAACACCATCCCACTAATAAGCCTAAAAATAAATATCATAACCGGACTTTCATTATAATTATTGTCAGGAGAGTATAAGCCCAATAACAAAGGATTATATATGCCAATTCCAGTTACAACTAGACCAAATATACAGGTATAAAACTGTGGATCAATATTCTTAAAAAAAATGAATAAATCTTTCATAAAATATTATCCTCCATAGTTTTTCAGTAAATCAGAAACTTCATTATAAGCCTTATCCTCTTCAGATTTATCTCCTATAATTGAATTCTTGAATTAATATATTTCTCAGTACCTGCTTTAATATTGGCTCGCACACTTACAGGGCCAAGTTGAGTCTGAGTACCTAACTCCGGTCCAGCTTCAAGGGTAGCATAAATATATTTAGTATTATTATAATTCTATTTTGCCTCCGACAAAATATATTACACTACCATTTAGGTATCTAATAATAAGTCAAAACATATAAATATATGTATAAGGCTACTAGAAATAACCAAACATATACGCCTGCTTTAAAATTAGACTGTAATCTTTCTACTTTATCACTTTCAAACTCATCATTTTTAAGCATAAAGTACATTCCAACCAAAGAAATACCCATACAAAATATCCACCAAAACAACATAGTAAATGGAGATATTAAATTACGTAAGAAAAATATTCCACATCCAAGTACTAAACTAAAAGTATAGATAATTCTAGCTAAACTAAGCTCACCTTTATGCGTAATAAGTTTGTATATAAAGAATATAATACCAAACATTATGATTAAATCTTGATACATTACTTATCTATATCCTTTTTCAAATTAAATTTAATTTCATCTTTAACGCGACAGCCAAATGTTGCACCAGTAACACCTAATGAAGTATGACACATTACACGACCTAACCACACACCAACAATTTTATATACATCAGGATAACATGGTTGATTTTTTTTAGCAAAGTATATGTTATCAATGAGTTTATAATTCATGCAAAACAAACCATTAACTTATTTTAGCCTGATTTAAATTGCATAAAATTAAAGTTTATAATAAAATATTCATATACATCTGGTAACATTAGTTTATTCGAAACGATATAATACCTTATGGAGGTCCCTTATGAAACTAAAACAGCTTATTTTATCTAGCATCGCTCTAGGTGCGTTAGCTTTCACAGTAGGCATGGCACAACCAGCACATGCAGCAATCGGCATGGAAACACCTGCGCCAGCTCAAAATTTAGAGAAACCTGCATCTGTAACGACACAACATCATATCAATGTGGATGGCAAGGTATTAGAACCGGTAAAAGACCATCAAAACGTAGCCTATGTGGACGGCCAACCGCTCGTAGCATTGCGCCAAGTATCAGAAGCGTTAGGCTATAAGGTGGCGTGGGACGCACCAACAAAAACAGCATTGGTAGACATGAGCATTGCTACACTAGCTATCCAACCAGATCGTGCGCAAATCGTACGGAAAGGCAAATTGCAAATCATCAACCTTGATACATCCGAATCAATGCTTCCTACACCGCGCATGATAGATGGTCAATTATTCGTAAGCCCTAGCGCATTCAAATTACTATTGAATGACGTAAAAATTACGAAGGATGAAATTTTCATCGCTCCACAACGGGCGCAACTAGCATCCACAACCAATACGAACGGGCCTCACAAAAATGAAATCAGTACATTCTTGCCACCATCAGATAATACATCTGCCAAGGTAGAAACGAGTTCTAAAGTGGAATCCAACACAAAATCCACTACAAAGGACGAACCTCTTATCAAGGTTAAACATACGCAAACAACTGACAAAAACACAAAATAATAATACAAATAGTAAAGCCCTTCGGACGCAACCGAAGGGCTTTGGTATATGCAACAACGGCGGTTCCAAAAAGGACCGCCGTTTTGTTACCCCCTATTATTTAAAAAGGGTGTTAAACAAGTTTTGCAACAAGGAAAGCAAAGAGCTAAGAATATCTTGTGCTGTTTTATCTGTATCATTTGTAGTATTAGCTGTTGTTACAGAACCAGCCGCTTTAGTAGGCTCTACTGTTGTTGTAGTTTTAGCAGCAGGAGCTGGTGTAACTGTAGTGGCTACAGGTTCCACAGGTGCTCTACCAGTAGATGGTGTAGGTGTCAAAACTGGTGGACGAATGGAATCAGTATATTTATAGCCATAAGATGCGTTAGCTGGTTGTGCTGTAAATGCTACAACGCCTAAAGCCATAACAGACGCCATAAGTGTTATAGATAATTTTTTAGCTTTTCTCATAAGAAACCTCCTAATAAAACACATATATAATCCACTATGTTATCAAATGTTTTGATAACATTTCGCATTTTATACTTAGGAGATAAGCTGAACATGAAAATTTTCAAACTTCATCGAATCTTAATCGATTTCAAGCTATCGGAAAATCCTTTGATTGCTTCTTTGGCATCATCTAAAACGCCTTTTGCATCACTTGGTGGCTTTATACCTTCTTGATTCATCGATTGACTATTATCTTGAGCGCGTTTCATATTTTGACTTGCCTGTGCCATGTCATTTTTTATACCATCCATTGTACGCCCAAGCTCGCCAAAGGTACTTTCATCATAGATTGCAAAATTACTCCCCCCATTAGATGTAATATTCAATGGCCCCAATGTTAATTCGCCATTATCGATATGCAATGCATCCGTTGAAATCGTTGTTACCGATGTATGTACTTTCACATCAAAGAACGATAAATGACGTCCTTGATTGTGAAAGCGTCCCGTAATAGATTGTATAGGAATGAGTATGTAACGACCTGCACCAGATGTAAAATCGCCCCACACCACCATATCTTTAGGCTGTCCCTTACTTGAGAAGTTAAGATTCGCCGATACAGGAACAGCAAAATCCGGTGTTTTTAGGGCCGTGCTACTATCTAGATCCGTGGCGACCCCCGTCAATTCATAGGCCCGCGTATCTAGATTATATACACCTTTAGCCTTTAACTTACCGCCAAATACATTGGCATATACCTCTTTAAAATCCAGTATGCCATCTTGATAGGTCACATCGCCTACTACATTTTCAAAGGTTAGTGCAGGGATTCTAAGGATTGGCATGGTAACACGTCCCGATGCAAAGGGCCGATTAATATCCCCCGTCACTGCTGTGAGCAAGGTCATCTTATCGTGAATACTATCACCAAATCCTAAGGATGCCGGATCTACGCCATAAATATTTAGATTCATATTCAGCGTAGGCATACGATGCTTAAGCACATCTTTTAGATCGATACGGCCTTCCAATGTGAGGCCATCCCCAATGGCGGTGCCTCCGAATTTACCAGTTGTTAGATTCATGCGAATGGCACGATTCGTATCAATATCAAATCGAGCATTCACATTCTTCATCACATAATGTCGATTCTTTTGGAATATTTCCAATTGGCAGTCTGAAAGCTTCACAATCGCATCGATATGTTGGCCATTCCAATTAAAGTTACGCACCTTTTTCCCTAGCTCTTCTTGACGTTCTAGGGTCGTTTTTTTCGGTGCTTTAGGTCGCTGTTCTACTTCAGATAAGGGTTTGTTAATATCAGGAGAAGCCGGCACAAAATCGACTCGGTTATCATCATCTAAATCTACTACAATGACCGCATCATTTAATTCTATGCCTCGTATAGCAGATGCCTTAAAATTACGAGTAATCACATCCCACATATTAACGCGTATCTTACCAGAAGGTACGGTCATCAACTGATGTCCATCGTCATCAGACCATTGCAAATCCTCAAAGGATATGGTCCCCCATGGGGTGGCACTCAGGCTAGCGACGGTAATAGTCCCTCGCATCATGGTCTGACGCGCTATTACCTCATTAAAAATAACCCCCATTCCACGACTCGCAATAGTAGCTAAGATGGAAATAATGACCACCGTAATTCCAATAAATGCAATGATGCCTAGTATACCTCGCTTATATAGTTGTATATATTTGCTCCAATACGAGCGTAATCGTCTAATCATACAATTATTATAGCATTAAATTTTACAAAACCAATCACCCAGACATGTATAAACGCAAAGAGCTACTACACACCAAGGTATGTAGCAGCTCGCGTATTATATATATGATTAATTAAGCTTCATCGTCAGTAACGGCCTTAGTACCACGCGTACCGGTTCTAATCCGCATAGAATCTTCCACGTCGTACACGAAAATCTTGCCGTCCCCTACCTCGCCAGTTTGCAAGGTATCGCGCGCCGTATCCATCACAAGATCAACAGGCACGTCACATATAACGGTTTCAACCTTTACCATTGGTACAAGATTGACCGCATACTCTTGCCCACGATAGACTTCGGTATGCCCTTTTTGCAATCCACAGCCAAAAACTTGGGAAACCGTCATCCCTTGAATGCCAATGCGATTCAAGGCTTCTTTTAAATCTTCTAATTGCTCTGCCCGAGCAATGATATCTACTTTCTTCATCCGTTTCATAGTATCACCTCATCTGCGTTTTCATTACATCTATTGTACCATCTGTGAAAGCTAGCTTTCACAAAAAATAATTTATACCAAGGAATGTTGGTCAGAGGTAATAAAACGTCCACTGCTCTTAAATTCAGATTGATTATATGCACCTTCGCCATGTTCACTAATGTCGATACCCAAAGATTCGGCACTAATGCTAACGCGCATATCCATAAAGTAGCTAACCACCTTGAAGATGACAACTGTGCCAGTAATAGCAAGGGCAATGGCTACGACGAGAGAAATCAATTGAGGAATGAGCAAGTTACCACCATAGAGCAATCCATCTGCACCATCAGGATTTACAGTCATCGTAGCAAATAGGCCTGTTGCAATAGCGCCCCACATACCGCCCACACCATGAATACCAAAGGCATCGAGAGAGTCATCATAACCAAACTTGCTCTTTAAAATTGCGACCGCCACATAGCAACAGATGGCACCGATAAAACCGATTGGAATCGCCGCTACAGGTGTTACAAAACCAGCTGCTGGCGTAATGGCAACAAGGCCAGATACGCCACCAGATACGGCACCTAACACGGTCGGTTTACCACGGTGATATCGTTCTACCAATACCCAACCAACGATGCCGATAGCAGCAGACATTTGCGTCGTCAACACTGCATTTGCAGCCAAGGGGCCCGCCCCTAGAGCAGAACCGGCATTAAAGCCGAACCAACCGAACCATAACATGGCACCGCCGAGGACGGTCATTGGCAAGTGATGCGGTAACATTGGCATACGTCCATAACCGCGGCGACGACCTAAGAGCAAACAAAGTACAAGACCTGACACCCCAGACAATACATGGATAACAAGACCACCTGCAAAGTCGAGTGCTCCTAGATTGGCGAGGAATCCACCGCCCCATACCCAATGGGCCATAGGATTATAAATGAGTACGGACCAAATCACAGCGAATACTACAAAGGGTGCAAAACGCATACGACCCGTAATAGAACCGCTCATGATAGCTGGTGTGATAATAGCAAACATGCATTGAAATGCAATAAATGCCATTTCTGGGATATTCGCACCTTCCATGATGCTATTCTCTGTGCCCATAAGACCAATTTTATTGAGGCTGCCAATAATACCATGTACATCGTCACCAAAGATCAATGTGTAGCCTATGAGCATAAATTCTACAGAAATCACACCTATCAGAAAGAAGCTCTGCATGATAGTGCTAAGTACGTTTTTACTACGTGCCATACCTCCATAAAATAAGGCAAGTCCTGGTGTCATGAAAAACACCATAGCAGCCGCTATGAGTACCCATGCTGTATTACCTGTATCGATACCTATCATAATAGACTCCTTTCATAAAAAAAGCGCCTAGTCTCAGAATATTCTGAAAACTAGGCGCCGTTACCTAACTATTTTATTGTTGAAATACATCTCTACTTACATCCTATAGCATTTCTAACTATATGTCAATAAATTCTATAGAATATATAAAATGACAAATGTATCTTAATTGACACTCAAACAAATAGAACACGCACCCACTAGTGTGAGTGCGTGTTCGTATAGTATAGCAAATCAGAATTATGCTTTTACTTCTTTACCGTATTTTACAAGGCTTTCAGCTTCAATTTCAGCTTGTGTACGATAATCTTGAGGCATGCTAGACAAGCGAATCCAGCTGCGTACAGCCTCTACTAATACGATGAGGATCATGAGGAACATAGCAGCACTGAACGCTACTAGGATCCATTTACCAGCAGGAATGTAGCTGTTAAATACGTTTTCAAAGTCTGCAGCGATAGCCACGATAGCCATTAGAATACAAGGAATACCTGTAACCCATGCATAACGTTTGCGGCCAAGTCGCATAATAACGGTAGTACCTACAGCCAATGTCATAGTACCTAATAATTGGTTAGATACGCCGAATAGAGGCCA
>JAIITD010000076.1 GCA_022737715.1 Veillonella sp. | reverse complement strand
TAAAGCACGGAGGAGTACCCAAGAGGCTGAAGGGTCCGCACTCGAAATGCGGTAGGTCGGGCAACCGGCGCGGGGGTTCAAATCCCTCCTCCTCTGCCATATTTTCAAATATTGTCCTATGATTGCATGTGCTATCGTAGGACGTTTTTTATTAGGTTTTACCTGCTTTATTGATGTTCTTAGATATCGTATGACATCGTCATAACCACCCTATCCTGCCCCATTTTTGCCCCATAGCTTTTTATAACTCCATATAACCATCTCTTACTCCATGCCATAGGTCTATAAGGCAAAAGAGGTAATCAAAAAGCACATACGATTCTGTATGTGCTTAAAATTTAAATTGTTTTCTAATTTCGTCTAACTTAGCTTGTAATTCTTCGCTTATCTCCATTGAAGTATCAGGATCTCTATTAATCGGTTCGTCTTTATACTGACTATCATCAATAATCAACATTGGAACAACCTTCTTCTTTTTTGTTTTCTTCATACTTACCCTCTTTCCTATCACTTAAGTTCATTATACAAAGTATTAAAATTTGTACTTCTTTTCTATTCTATCTTTTTCTTTTTGAATTTCTGGTGTCATTTTTATAACAGTAGAATTAGGATTCCTATTTACAGGCTCATCTTTATACTGACTATCATCAATAATCATCATTGGAACTTTCTCTTTCTTTTTCTTCATATTCTCCCTTCCCTATCTTATCCCTTAATTTGTTACAAGTATTCCCAGAATGACATTAGGTGTATATAACCATTTCAATACTCAATTTGTGTTAGACATCCCATAAGTGGCTTCCCTAATATCATTGATTTTTCTAGCATTTCATCGAATGTTTTGTATTTAGGATAATTATCTGAATCTACATCATCAGGAACGGGAACTAGATAAATTTCATACGCTCCATTGGTAAAAACTACATAAAAATCAATTTCATCATTATATGTATATACTTTGCCACCCGTATTAATCGCTTCCCAGAATTCATCCTTTGTCATTAGAATTCTCCTTTCTTACTTTTGTAGAGTGGTCTGCCTACTTCATATAAAGGTGTCCTAATATATGTCGTGCCATTTTATATTTTCGTATATTCGCATACATATAGTATATAATATAAGTATATTGTATATTACATCATCAATCAACGAGGTCTATTATGCAAAAGTATTATCCTTATCTCATCACGCTGAGTCACATGATTAATGACTCGTGCCAAAGTGTATTACCTGCATTATTGCCGCTGTTTATCTATACGTATGGACTATCCTTGGAGCAAGCGGGTTTTCTTATCTTAGCAAACACGGCATTATCCTCATTACTACAGCCATTGCTAGGATATATTTCAGACAAGCTCAATCAGCCACGCCTCATCGCAGCAGGCACGCTATTGTCCGCATGTAGTACTGGGATGATGGGGTTTGTTTCGTCTTATGAAAGTCTCCTTGTATGCGCTACACTAGCAGGTGTTGGTTCTTCCATTTTCCATCCTGAAGGGGCAAAAATTATGAACTGCCTCGGAGGTGGTAAAAAAGGTAAGGCTATGGGGACCTTCGCCATCGGCGGTAGTTCAGGCTTCGCCTTTGGTCCTCTATTTGCGGGCGCCATCGCCTATACAGTAGGTGCACATGGTCTAGCAGCTTTCACCGTAGCTGGTATTATTATATCTACCGTTCTATTCCTGCTCATGCCGCGTATCGTAGCTCATGCTAAGACTATCGATCAAGCCGTAGCCACCGAAAATCCAACGGTAACCGCCAAGCCTCTGAAAAATTATTGGAAATATTTTGGCATATTATTCATTATCATTCTAAGCCAATCGGTTAATTTCCGCGTTATTAATGCATTTATTCCTGTATTCTGGACACACGAACTCGGCACGAGTCCCGAACAAGGTAGTTTTGCATTAACCGTATTCTTTAGTATCGGTATCTTTATGACCTACATTGGCGGCTTGTTGGGTGACAAATACGGGCCTATTAAAATCATCAGATTGTCTCTGTTGATTTGGTTGCCATCCATGTTCCTATTAACACAAGTCCCTCAGTTTTCTGTAGCGATTATGATGCCGCTAGCCTATCTGATTTTACTTATGATAGGTGCTGCAAAGGCCATCAGTTACAGCCCTGTTATCGTACTGGGTCAAACCTACTTAGCTAAGAGCATCGGATTTGCATCGGGTATCACCCTTGGCGTAAGCCAAACGATTGGCGGCGTCATCGCACCGGTTGTAGGGAACTTAGCAGATACCTATTCCCTATCTTTGGCCATGATGACACTGGTTCCATTCCTTATTGTGGGGTTAGGCGCATCATTGCTATTAAAGGATCCAAAAAAATTACAATAATATAACAAAAACAGCGTTATGACCTAACTAATCATAACGCTGTTTTCTTGTTTATAGAACAAAATATTTTCCGATATAAAACCAATTAATGCTTTAACATTTCATTCAAAATGACCACATCAGTTTCTTTCATGCCTTGCGCAACGACACCGATACTTTTAATTGTATCATCAACGGAGTGCGCTACAAGGCCATCACCTTTTTGATAGCTCTTATTAAGGCGGGCTTGTTTATAGCCCATAAAAGCGCCATCTAAGGAAATGGCAATTTTACCTGCACAAGATGGTTTCGCCCCATCACATACGATGCCGGATAGACTAACAAGACCATTTACGAGGGTATCTTCGATGATATCTTTGCTATCGCCCTTCAAGAAAGCAATACCGGCCACACTTACAATGCCAGCTGATACAACGCCACAGTATGCGGATAGTTTACCAATACCAGACTTAACATAAAGCGTTAACAAATTGGCAAATACAAGAGCTCGGTACAGTTCCTCATCGGTTTTACCAAGCTCCTCAGCGGTTGTAATGATAGGCATGGATACGGTCAATCCTTGATTACCAGAGCCAGAGCAAATAACTACAGGCAACGGGCACCCACTCATGCGTGCATCGGAACCAGCTGCGGCGCGAGCCTTACACTTGGTTTCGAGGGATGGGTTTTCATCATCAAGTAATAACAATCGACCAATATTGGCACCATAATCATTGGACAAGCCTTCATTGGAAATGGCCGTATTGTATTCTACCTGTTGCTTAATGCTAGGTAAGATACCAGAAATATCTCCCGTTTTTGCAAAGTCGTAAATACTATCGAAGGTCATGGGACAAGTGCTACTTTCAGCCTGTTTAATTTCATTAACAGTTTCAGAAATCACGTCCCCATCTACGGACACATAGGTAATATTCGTATGCGCATTTTCAATGCGTACCACTGCTGTATGTTCATCGGTGGTTGCCGTAATTTCAATGTAGAGATTATCAACGCCTTTCGCGAGTTCTACAGTGCAAAAGTTAGCATCTAATAAGGTACCTAGCCATTTACGATCTTCATCGGTAGCCGATTCTAATACCTCTAGTTCTCGTTCAGGATGACCTACGATGGCGCCGAGCACGGTAGCCGCCGCTAACCCCTTGCGGCCTCCAGAGTTAGGGATGACAACAGATTTTACGTTCTTAATGATATTGGCACTGCATCGCGCATGAATGTGGTTTGGAAACTCATCCAATACGGATGCTGCCTTGGCTGCTGCATAGGCAAGAGCGATTGGCTCTGTACAGCCAAAGGCAGGCCGCATTTCTTTTTGTAATAATGAAATATAATCCATATTATACTTCCGCAATAATTTCCACTTCTACTGCTACGCCCAACGGAAGATCTTTTACAGCTACGCAAGAGCGAGCTGGTTTAGATGTGAAATATTTTGCATATACTTCGTTAAATGGTTTGAAGTCATTAATATCAGCTAAGAAACAAGTTGTTTTAATAACCTTAGAGAAATCGGAACCAGCTTCTGCCAATACGGCTTCAATATTTTTGCATACTTGTTCAGTTTGTGCTTCGATACCGCCTTCTACTACGGAACCTGTAGCAGGGTTAATCGCTACTTGACCAGATGCGAACAAGAAACCGCCGGCTACTTTAGCTTGAGAATATGGGCCTACTGCTGCAGGCGCTTTATCTGTGTGAATTGTTTTCATAATAGAACTCCTTTTTACAATACATACATATAGAAATTATTATACATTAATATCGATACTTTTCAATGTATTTTATTTAATCGATTTGAAAGCATCTGCAAAGATTGGCATAAAATATTGACGTTGTACATCACTAGTCAATGCCAAGAATAGTGTCGGTTTTTGTGGGTTCATAACAAGTGCTGCTTTTGCATAATATGGGAATTTAATACCTTCCGCATCAACTAATACGCGAGAACCTACCGTATATGTTTGATACTTTGTATTATTCATTTTCTCCATTTGTTCTGTATTTTCCACAGTGATTGTAGTAGGTTTTTTGCTTTCACCAACTACACCGAAGGCAGCACTGTAACCTGTACCAGCACTTACATATACGGAACCAGGTATGTTCTTATCTGGCAATGTAAATGTTTTAGATTCTTTTGGCAACAGATTATTAACCGTAGTCAACATGAGTTGTTCTGTAATAGGATCCAATTCGCCATTATTGAGTATAGCTAATACAGGAAGAACGGACGCATTAGCCTTAGGGTTATCAAACAATGCATTAGCTGCTGTTTTTAAATCTACGGCCACTAACAAAGCATCCTTTTGACCTGTTTTATCTTCCCCTTGTAATTGATATACATCATAAGAAACGCCCATATAGTTAAGGGCAGATAGTGCTTCCTCATTACTTTGACGAGTCCGTTTATTCGTAGTTAGTTTTGCATTATCCTTGATAAGCAAATCCTTTATAATATCCACAGAATCTGTAGTAGATGCGGTTGCTACCGTAACTGTATTAGGAACAGACATGGATCCTGCTATGGTTTTTACATCCTTTGCACCAGCAAAACTAGTAACTGCACCAACTAAACAAGCTGCTATCACAAGAGTTTTTAATGGTTTCATTATTTATTGCCTCCCTTTAGGGTTTTCAATCCATACATGGATTCTAATTGTCCTGTCCAGTAGTCGCGGCTCGTATCTTCGGTAGCCAAGATTTGTACTGTAAGACCATCATTTTGTGGCATTGCATACATAGTTAAGCTACCAGGCAATACAAAGCCATCATATTTTAAGCTACCGCGCACACTCATACCAGCTATATTACCAAACTTAGATGTATACGGTTTGAAGGATATTTCTGTAGCGCCCATTGTAAAGTTAGGAATAACTCGCTTAAACAGGTCTACACCCTCTTGCACACTTTGTTTATTCTTTTGCGACAACGACGCATCTTGCATTGCACTTTGTTGTATCGTTTTAATCATGTCGCGATGCATGGTTGCATTTAAATTTGCCATTTGTGGTTCTAACATCTTGCGATCAAGTGTGACTGTGGCCATTTTTGAAATAAACTTCTCTGCATTAGATTTTGTGTAAGGCTCGCTAACTGATTGTGCTTTCACTTGTTTATCGGCCATTGCTGCGTTAACAATTTGAGTAGCTGTACGATCGAGATAATTAATCGCCTCTTTATTTACATTGTACGTAAGCAACCAACCTGTATGATGACCTAATGTACTATCTCCAGATAATTGATATAAACTGTATCCATCTACAACAATACCTTTAAACTCTTCTTTTACCATTGGATAAGATATTTTTATACGGTCGTTCATAGATTGTGCAGCTCGTTCATTAGCCTTTTGAAGGACCTTATTTTGTTCCATAGTTCTGAAAGTAGGATTTGTTGGAATCGTATCTATAGCTGCCGCGTGTACACCATTATTAGTAGTGGCATACTGACCGTAGCCTAAATCAATTGTATCGGCACAGGCTACAGCCGCCATGCCTACTGTTAAGCATGTAGCGCAAGCTAGCGTCATTACATTCTTACTCCACGTTTTCATAGTCTCACCTCGTGAATATATAACTTGAATTATATCAGTAAGTTTTAATTAAGAATTTTAAATATACATATGATATTATACTATATAATTGTACTAACATGATAGGGACACCAAATTTACATTTCCCCTAATGTACTATACAATACTTAGTGATAAGAAAACGTATTTCTAACAGAAAGGAGTTGGCATTTCGCCACACTATTATGATACAAGAATTAATCCCCCTCACTAGACCGCGCACATTGGCCGCTGCACTAGGCCCCACCATCTTAGGTGCCGCATTTAGTTATTACGCCTTCGGTGCACTTCATGGCACAGGACTCGCCATTTTCCATACAGTTCTTATTTTTCTAGCCGTCGTATCGGCTCAAATCATCGCTAATTTATGGAATGAATTGAAGGATTTTAAATCTGGTCTTGATGCGGGACAAAAGATTGGTAATGCCGGTTCCCTTACACGTGGCGCAGTGACGCCTAAACTCATTTCCACTATGATTAAGGTCCTTATGATTGTACCTATCATCATCGGACTCTACCTATCGGCCACAATTACCTGGTGGTATATTCCAGCGGGCATCATCTGTATATTAATTAGTTTTTTATATTCAGGTGGTCCAAAGCCGATTTCTCGCACACCATTTGGGGAAATCTCATCAGGCATCGCTATGGGTTTTGCTATTGTCCTCATCACAGGCTATGCGTGGACGCGTGAGCTTTCATTAGCATTCTTAATTCCTGCACTACCAGCCACCCTATTGGTTGGATCCATCATGCTCACCAACAATATTCGAGATATTCGGAACGATGAAAATCATGGTCGTCGCACATTACCTATCGTTTTAGGCCGCGACCGTGCTATCAGCCTTATGAGCATCACTTATATCTTTAACTTCATCTGGATTGGTGCATGGATCTATTTGAAAGTCCTCCCTATTCCAGCATTACTCGCATTGATAGCCATTGTCCCAGCATTTAAAACCATTAACATATTCTATACCCATGTAGACGAAATCAAACTAGATAAAGCTATGGGTACCACTGCTGGTGCTGCTATGTTGTACCAATTACTATTAAGTATAGGGCTCATTATAGGTAAGTAAAAAAGAAGATAAGCCATCCTAAATTACGACTTTGGCCCTGCAAAGGCCGAAGGCCGGAGTCAGACCCGGCCGGTGGAGTTATTTAGGGTGGCTTATCTTTTACATTTACGTATAATGAGCCCTATAACTTTTAGTTATGGATAACTACTAATAATACATACTTGCATGATGGGAAATAATTTAGTACTATAAGCTTATCGAATTACATTTAATTTTCTCGAAAAGGAGAGTGTTTGTATGAACAAATTTTTAGCATTAGCGGCTACAGTCGTTCTCGGCGGTGCGCTATTAATCGCAGGTTGCGGCAACGATAATAACAAAGCGGCTAACAGCGGTGACAAACAAGTATTAAAAATTGGTGCTACTGCAGTACCACATGCGGAAATCTTAGAACAAGTAAAACCAATCTTAGCAAAAGATAACATCGATTTACAAATCACAGAATTCACTGATTATAACACACCTAACCTTGCATTAGGCGATAAAGAAATCGACGCTAACTTCTTCCAACATGTACCATACATGGAGGAATTCGCAAAAGCTCATAACCTTCCTCTAGTATCTGCTGGTGGTGTTCATCTTGAACCAATGGGCTTATATTCCCGTCAAATCAAAGATTTGAAAGATCTTCCTAAAGGTGCAAAAATCGCTATCCCTAATGACCCTACAAACGGCGGCCGCGCATTATTGTTATTACAAAAAGCTGGTCTTATCACATTGAAAGACTCTAACAATATCTTATCCACTGTACAAGATATCGCTTCTAACCCTAATGGTTACCAATTCGTAGAATTAGAAGCAGCGCAAGTACCTCGTTCCATCGACGATGTTGCACTAGCAGCTATCAATACTAACTTTGCATTAAATGCAGGTCT
>JAIITD010000075.1 GCA_022737715.1 Veillonella sp. | reverse complement strand
CCATTAATGGGTCTTTTATTTCGTATTATGCATTTTTAGTATAGTAAAAGTATAGAAAATTTTACTATGGAATACATGTTATCACAATTATCGCTTTTGAATTAAATATAATTCAGGTGGATTGTTAGCTTGATTAATTGGTTGCCAATGACACACATTATATTTAGCTTGATCTAATTGAGAAATATGTGTATGTAATGCTTCTTTCTCTTCCATTCCTTCAGGTGTACCTGAATACGCTACAATAGTTATAATTCCATCTTTAGCTAATTTAGGAAATGCATTATTAAGTGCTTCAATCGTATTTTTAGGTTGTGTTACGATACTATGATCTCCACCCGGTAGATATCCTAAATTGAATATAATTAAATCGATAGTATTTTCTTTTATTGCTTGATGAAGCGCAATATCATGAGAATTGTGTAAAAATGTAATTGTTACATTAGATTGTAATTTTTTTGAGGCCAATAATTCCCTACTGGTACTAAGTGCCTGTTCTTGAATATCTATGCCATATAAATGACATTCAGGTTGTGCTCGCTCTGCTAAATACAGTAAATCATGTCCATTACCACATGTTGCATCTACTACAACAGATGCAGACTTCATAATACGGTCCCAGATGAGATGTTGAAATTGAACTGCATTGTTGATATTAATCATACAGCTTCACACTCCTTATAATAACTCGTCCCTACGAGAAGCTAATTTTTTAAACAATGTGCCAAAGAAACATTGATCTTTAAATCGAACGAATAAACAATACACGGGATTCGATGAAACATGTAACGCTTCTTTGTTAGTAAAGGAATAGTCAAATGTACCATCGATACAAATATGTAGTTTAGGCTCACGTTCTGGCATAGTTACTTGAATGGTATCGTGTTCTTCTAATACCATTGAAATTCCTTGGATTAAATGTGGTGCTACAGGCGTTACAATAATAGAACGATTATCCGGTTTCATAATAGGACCACCAGCGGATAAATTATACCCTGTAGAACCTGTAGCAGACGAAATAATAAGACCATCAGAAGGATACATTTGAGTGTGTTGTCCGTTAACGGCCAAATTAATACGTGCCATTTTTGCAGGTTCTGATCGTGTGATGACGATTTCGTTGATGATTGGCACAAGCTCATCCTTTGTCCCATCTTCTCTATCGACATAAGCGTAGAGATGTCCTCTTTTTTCAATCGTATAATCACCTTGTGCAATACGTTTGATATGACTTTGTAATTGATGTACTTCAATTTGATTTAAGAAACCAAGTTCACCTAAGTTAATACCACATACAGGTATATTATAAGAGAAAATTTGACGTGCTAAATGAATGATAGTACCATCGCCACCAAAGCTAAATGCTACATCAATATGTTTAAAAATCTCTGGTCTAGGAAGTACATTTTCCTTTGGAATTTGTAATACCTTATAAGTATCAGGTCTTTCAAGATCATCTGGTAAATATACTTCTATTTGCTCTTCTCTACAGATATGAGCTGCCATTTTAAGGACAGCCATGATTGTACTTTTACCCATATTAGGGAAAAAACCAATACGCATATATCTATCTCCTATAGCGTGTGAGCCTCATCTACAACTGCTGTAATTAATTCATTAGTTATAGATAATGCACCCTCTTCAGATTTAGTAAAATATCCTAAAAATTCAATATTGCCTTCTGTTCCTTTAATTGGTGAGAAGGTTAATCCATGTAAATACAATTTGCAATCGTAAGCCACTTGTAATATACGTGAAAGCACCTCTTCATGTACAGTTCTATCTCGAACAATACCTCCCTTGCCGACCTTTTCTTTTCCGGCTTCAAACTGAGGCTTGATGAGAGCTACTAATGAACCTGTATCCTTTAATAGTGTTGTCGCTACAGGCAACACTTTATCGAGCGATATAAAAGCAACATCGATAGAAATAAAATCTACTAGCTCTCCCAATTGTTCTGCAGTAACCGCACGTATATTTTGCTTTTCCATGTTGATTACGCGTTCATCTTGTCGTAGTTTCCAAGCTAATTGGTTATAGCCTACGTCAATGGCAAACACCTTGGATGCACCATTTTGTAATGCACAATCTGTAAATCCACCCGTGCTAGCCCCAATATCAACCATAATAGCACCAGTTAGATCTATAGGATATATTTGAATAGCTTTTTCTAATTTCAGCCCCCCACGACTTACATATGGTAAGGTATTACCTTTCACTGTAATATTTGCATCTACAGGGATTTTAGTACCAGCCTTATCGATTCGTGTTGTATCAATAAAGATTTGACCAGCCATAATAGCGGCTTTTGCTTTTTCGCGACTTTCAAATAAGCCCCGGTTAACAAGGAGAATATCTAAACGTTCTTTATTACTCATATGACACCATTATATACATAGAAATATTGAATATAAGCTATTAGAATACCTAATACTAAACCACCGAATACTTCAACTGGCGTATGACCTAGTAATTCTTTTAATGCAATTTCTCTGTCTTTTAAAATAACAGGAATATTTCGTTTACTAAAATACTCCACAATCTGGTTTAATATTTGTGCTTGGCGACCTGCTTGACGACGTACACCAGACGCATCATACATGACTACAATGGAAAATACTAATGCTACCACAAATATATCAGTAATACCATTATTTTTAAAGTACAGTGCGGCAGTAGTGGAAATAACAAAGGATGTGTGTGAGCTAGGAAATCCTCCTGAACCTACTAAACGTTCAAAGCGTAATGTACGATAACGGACAAGTTGCCATAAGAATTTAATGGCTTGTGCTGAAAACCAGCCCCAAAATGCCGCTTGCGCTATATAATTATGACAAATTTCCTCTAAAATATGGTACATATAACTTCATCCTTTAATGTTTAATGTGTACGATCCATTAAATAATCAATAATAGCACTTAGTATGTGAGTATCATCTTCTATTGTTGCTAAAGCAGCATGTGCTTTTTGTGCTACTACATGCGCTTCATTACGTGCCTCATCTAGACCCAATAATGAAACATAAGTAGATTTATCTTGTCGTATATCACTACCAGGTGTTTTACCTAACTCTTCTATGGTTCCCGTTACATCAAGAATATCATCTGTAATCTGGAATAGCAAACCGAGACAATTAGCATATGTCATATAGGCTGCATATTTTGCTTGGTCAGCATTAGATAGGATAAGCCCTAATTCAATAGCTGCATTAAATAAAGCGCCTGTTTTTCCACTATGCAAAACTTTTAATTCTTCTAGTGGGATATGTTTTCCTTCAGATAGTAAATCGAAAGCTTGTCCACCTACCATTCCTTCAGGACCAGCTGCGGTCGCTAAACATTGGATAGCCTTGATTTTTTGCTCAGCTGATGCGGTTGTATTTTCACTACAAAGTTGAAATGCATAGGTCAATAAACCATCACCTGCTAAAATTGCCATACCATCTCCATATACCTTATGGTTGGTTAAATTGCCTCGGCGATAATCATCATTATCCATGGCTGGTAAATCATCATGAATTAGTGAGTATGTATGAATACATTCCAATGCACATAAGAACTCTTTATATAATGATGCATCTACCTTCATTGCATCTAAAACGGCTTTGGTTAAGATAGGACGAATTCGCTTCCCCCCTTGTAATAAACTATAGTTCATAGCTTCATATAAACGTTTATATTCTGGTATAGGGGAATGTAATACGTTATTTAACCATTGTTCAATCAATTGTTTGCTAGTTTCTAAATATGTCTTTAACATAGCTCATTACTCTCCGATGCGTACCTCTTCGATAATCTGTTGGATTTCACCTTCCACAGAATCCAACATATCTGCACATTCTTTCACTAAGGTTAAGCCTTTTTTATATTGATTTAACAGCTCTGACATAGATAACTCACCATCGTCAAGTTGGCGAACGATATCTTCAAGAGCTTTATATTTTTTTTCATAACTTTTCAGTGATGCTGCCATTCGGTACTACCTCCTCTACAACTGCTTTTATAGAACCATCACGCAATGTAATGTTAAATACATCTCCTTTGGCTATATTTTGAATTGAACTTATGGTATGGCCCTCTTTTTCTATTTTAGAATAGCCTTTCACCATTAAATGGATTGGATTTTGTAGTGATAATTCTTGTGTTAATAGTGAAAGTTTATGTTTTTCTTGTTGACATCGTTGTGACGCTAGGGATTGTAATTTCTCCTTATAGGATTGTAAGAGAGAATTTTGCTTATGTAGTAATTGTAATGCAGGGAATCCAAGGCGACGATTGAAAATTGTACTTAATTCAATACGTTTTTGCTGTAATGTTTGATCCATCACATACTGCAAATAATCAAGTTTTTGTTGTAAATTCTGTTGCAGTGTAGTCAACGGAAGCACTGCGATTTCAGCAGCGTGACTAGGTGTAGCACCGCGCATATCAGCAGCATAATCAGCTAATGTATAGTCTGTTTCATGGCCAACTGCAGAAATAATAGGCGTAGATGCATTGTAAATAGCTTCAATAACAACTCTATCGTTAAAGCACCATAAATCTTCCATTGAACCGCCGCCACGACCGACGATGATAACATCTACATCGGGATCTTTATCAGCCGCTTCAATTCCTTTTGCTATGATTGTACCAGCCGTTGTTCCCTGAACTGGTACGGAAAATAGTTTAAATTGCATAAGCGGATTTCTATGTTCACTAATATGTAATATATCGTGTAAAACAGCACCTGTAGAGGATGTGACAATACCAATACAACTTGATAAAACTGGTATTGGTTGTTTATGAGCATCATCAAAATAGCCCAATGCAGATAGTTCTCTTTGCAGAGCATCAAATTCAAGCTGTAATGGGCTTTTAGAGCCAACCTGCATATCTGATGCGATAAGATTTAAACGGCCCATTTTGTTATAGAAATTAACGGATGCCTTGATTGTTACTAATAATCCATTTTGGAATGCATTAGTGAGTCCTTTACTTTGAACCGTGCTAGACCACATTGTTACATCTATAGATGACTCCTCATCCTTTAAGGAAAAGTACACATGACCACTACTATGACGCTTAGCATTTGTTATCGTACCACAAACATAGACATTTTTTAGGAGATACTCCCTATCTATTGTTCGCTTTATTAAGTTATTTAATTGGGTGATACTCAATACATTCACGATATACCTACTTTTGTGTTGCTAAGAATGCCCCATAAGCATTGCCTGTAGCATTGTCGACAGAGAATTTAGGATTTGCAAAATGAATCGTTACGTTATTCTTATGACAGAAACCATTAAGACGATTGCGTAGTATAGAATTACTCATTACACCACCAACAGCAATTAATGTTGATACTGGTGTATGTTTGAGATGATAGGTTAATAATTTTTCTAGAGAATTTCCGATGCAACTAAATAGTGCCTTACTCATAGATGCCGGTGATGCACCTTTTTCAATATTGCGTAGTGCAGCACTACAAGGACCAGCAAAACTAATCCATCCTTCTTTGACAGAGGAAGGTAACGGATCATACGTATCTGTTTGTGCAGCAAGCAGTTCTAATTCTATGCCACAAGGAAATTGAATACCCAATGCAACCCCTACACGGTCGACAAATTGTCCACCTTGTAAATCCTTTGAACCACCGATAATAGAGCTTTCAAAAACCCCTTTACCTTTATATTCTGTTAAAACAAGTTCTGTAGTACCACCTGAAAGATGTAAGCTATAGAATGGTTGCGTAGGGACCTGTCCAATTTCCCTTAGTGCTGCTAAAATATGATTTTCTTGATGCGCAAATTCATACATTGGTACTTGCATCATATGACTTAGTGCTCTAGCAAAACCATGACCGACAAGAAAGGCAGGCATATAGGAATCATCAGAGCGTCTAGGAAAGGCACTTACACCAATACCCGATAATGGAACTTGGGGTAATTCTTCTATAAGACGAGGCAGTACCTTCGTATGTTGAAACACCATATTAGATTGTTGAAGCCCTTTCATTCCGGGTTTTACATCCAAAATTTTTCGAGATTCCCCTACTATATTTAGTTCATCATCAATAATGGCACAGCTCGTCGTATAACAGCTCGTGTCAATCCCAAGGTAGTATTGTTTCATTATTTACTCTTATTATAAGCATCTAGAATCGCATTGATTAATTTATAGGATGCATCAGATCCAAAGGATTTTGCTAATTGCACAGCCTCATTGATAACAATAGATGGAGATACATCTTCACTATTGTAGTTAAGCTCCCAAATAGCTAGGCGTAAAATAGCGCGATCTACTTTATCCATAAGTTCAAATTTTCGTTTTGTACAATATGGTTCAAGTATTGTGTCGATTTCTTCAAGATGAGATAATACACCATCGATTATTTGATTTGCATAGGCAATATCCATAGATAATGAAATTTCACCATCTGGGAAGATCACATCATCCTTAGAAGTGTGAAATTCATTTGCGTATAGAACTTGGAATGCATATTGACGTGCTTCACGTCTATTTCTCTTTTTAGACATATTGTCTCCTTATTCTTTGATAATTCCTTCAATATGTACATCAACCTTTACGTGATCAAGGTCAAGCGTATTTTTTAGTGTTTGTTTAATTTCAGACTGCAATTGTTTTGCAATATCTATTACATTGTATCCGTATAGACAACGTACATAAACATTAATCTCTATAAAGCCTTTTCTATGCTTTACATTAATGCCTGGTAAATTTTTTTGTCCAAAAGCGTTTGTTATACCATCTACAATTTCATCATATAAGCGTGGACTTAAGGAGTGAATACCAGGAATTGTGCTTAAGGGCTTAATAGCAACATCAATGATGACGGAATCGGCGATATCTACTGTTGCTGTATCTAATCCATAGTTTAATTTATCGTCTTGACTCATATGCCCTCCTATTATTCATTACTCTGAATTGGTTCAGGTGTAAAATCATCAAAAATAATATCTTGGACTACGATGTCAATTGTTTCGACTTCTATTTCTGTGTAATTGACGAGTGCAGTTTTAATCCGCTCTTGTAAGCGTAGTGCAATATCAGGGATGCGATATCCATAGGAGATGCTCACATATAATGTAACTGAAATTGCTCCGTCATCGTTAAAGGAAATCTTAACACCTTCATGAGCATTTTTACGACCAAAAAATGTATTAACACCATCATTGAAGGTAGAACTCATATGATGAATTCCTTTAGTATCTAGTGCGGTCATACTAACAATAGTAGCATATACATTGTCAGCAATTTTAATTTTACCAGTTTCTAACTCAGTATTTTTCTTAGTCATATAGGCCTCTTTCAAAAAAGAGCACCTGTCCCTATATAATGACATAGACGACAAGTGCTCAGCTTAACAAAGATATATGGGGGACTATATTACATTTAAAAGATCTGGCCCACTATATCAATGAAATAGTTTTAGGCACGTTCGATGTATTGACCGGTACGAGTATCAATACGAAGTACATCATCTACTTCGATAAATAGAGGTACTTTTACAGTGTAGCCTGTTTCCAATACAGCTGGTTTATTACCACCTGTTGCAGTATCGCCACGGATACCAGGATCAGTTTCAACTACGCGAAGTTCTACAGCTACTGGCAAGTCAATACCGATTACAATACCTTGGAAGAACATGATGGATACTTCCATGTTTTCAAGAAGGAAGTTTTTAGCATCACCTAGTTGTTCAACATTCAATTCCACTTGATCATAAGTTTCGTTGTCCATGAATGTGTATGCGCCATCAGCTTCATATAAGTATTGCATACGACGACGGTCAACATGTGCTTTAGGCACTTTTTCACCAGCGTTGAATGTACGTTCTACTACGGAGCCAGTTTGCAAGTTTTTCATTTTTGTACGCACGAATGCAGCACCTTTACCTGGTTT
>JAIITD010000074.1 GCA_022737715.1 Veillonella sp. | reverse complement strand
ACTGGTGTGCCTGGGGCCGGTAAAAGTACATTTATTGAAGCCTTCGGGAACATGCTCATTGAAGCAGGTTACAAGGTGGCCGTACTTGCCGTAGACCCTACAAGCCAAGTCACCAAGGGCAGTATTTTGGGCGATAAGACGCGGATGGAAACGTTGACGAAACATCCTGAGGCGTATATCCGTCCATCGCCGGCTGGTGGTACACTAGGCGGTGTAGCTCGTAAAAGTAGAGAAACCATGCTGCTTTGCGAGGCTGCTGGGTACGATATTATTCTCGTCGAAACCGTTGGCGTTGGGCAAAGTGAGGTTACCGTGCGTTCCATGGTCGACTTCTTTATGCTCATCGTATTGACCGGTGCTGGCGATGAACTACAAGGCATCAAAAAAGGCGTTATGGAATTAGCCGATGCCATTGTAGTTAACAAGGCGGATGGGGATAACCTCAAACGAGCTCTCATTGCCCGTAGTGATTATGATCGGATGTTGCATTATATCCGCCCTGCTACGGAAAAATGGAAAACTCAAGCCTACACATGTTCTGCCGTTACAAAGGACGGCCTCGACGAATTATGGGATGTGATTCAAGAATTTACGGAACAAGGTAAAGAAAATGGCGTATTCCTCAAACGTCGTCAAGAACAATCCCTTCGTTGGGTGCGCGATATGATTGACGAACACTTGCACAACCTATTCTTTAATAATATAGTCATTCAAGGTCGTATGGGCGAAGTCGAAGCGGCTGTTTTAGATGGTGAAATGAGTGAATCACAAGCCGTCGAAGAACTCATAGGCGTCTTTGACAAGTCCTTAAAATAATCTCTATACATATAGGCATAGTATCTATACTGCTATCAGTTTGTAATTGATAGAAAATGCTAGGTACTATGCCTTTTTTGTTTCATGAAATGCATAAATATAGCTTTCATAAAAATCATATATGGTATATAATTTAGTTATAGATGTATACTTTATGGGTTATTTTAAAAGGAGAGATTTATTTTGAATCCATTAGTAAAAAAATTGACAACAGCAGTATTGTGTGTAACTGCTCTTACATCCCCATTATTTATGAGTGGTTGTAGCTTTTCTAAGATTGCCAATGGGGTGCAACAAGGCGCTCAAAAGGCATCACAACAGGACATTAAAGTGTTCAATAACTATATCGAAGCGATTGGCGATTTTAATAGTTGGTCCGTACGCTTTGGATATGCTATCAATCCGTCCGTTCAAAAACTAAAAGAGGGGCAACATTTAACAAGCTTCATGGCACCACACTTTGATACCTTACAACAAAAGTTGCAAGCTGCTAAAGACGCTGGCGTACCATATGATGATATGAAGGAACCTTTAGATAACGTATTGGCTGTATTAAAGGATATTGTACCAGTAGCCAAAGAATTGGATACGTACTACCAAACTAATTCATATCAAGCAGATAATTATGCTAAGGAACAACAATTAGGACCTAAATACGTTCAACTATATGATCAATTCTATGCAGCATATAATCAGTTAGACGCAGTAGTTCACAAACACAACACGGAAAACCAACAAGAACAGTTAAAAGAACTTAAAGATTCTGGTAAGAAAAATGCTGCGGCAGTTCAAGAAGTTCATTTACGCTTAACAGCTCTATTAGATGGATTTGAAGAAGGTAAACAAATCGATGTAAATGCAGCTAACCAAGAGTTACAAGGCATCATGGATGTATCCAGTACCGTTACGAGTCCAGAATATAACACTGCTAAGTCTCAATTAAATACAACTATCGGTAGAATTCGTACATTCTTAAGTGATCAATCAAATGATCATTACAATGATATGATTGAATCTTACAATCGCTTCATTGGTAGTATGAATCGTTTGGATATTAACAAACTTGATAAATAATATCTTGTCATGTACGAATAGCATCTATGTACGAATCGATTCTGTGCCATTTATGAAAGCCTGCGCTTCATAGCGTGCACAATATAAATGGTATATATTAAAAATTCATACAAAGGTACATAAAATTGTACTAAAAAAGGCTACATCAATTAGCATGTCTATTGATGTAGCCCCTTTTGTATATTTTCTTATACTAGTTAAGATTTTTGTCAGATTGTATACATCAACTAGTATATTTTTACTCATCTATCGTAAGCCCCATATGTTTTGATGTGTAAAAACGTGGTATAATTATTAGATAAGAGCCTAAATCGGTGTGGGTTTTGGAGGTTAGTATGAGTAGTATTACACATTTATTTGTAGCTGGTGGTTTTGTTATGTATCCACTCGTTATTTTCCTTGTGGTGACACTAATGATTGGTATAGAACGATTCTTTTTATACCGCAAATTCCGTAAGGATATGCACCAATTTACTGCTGTTCTAAATAATCATCCAGGTTGGATTATGCTTCCAACCGTATTGGAACGAGATACACAAAATCTAGGCACTCTCTTTGCAAAGGCTTTGCGCAGTGCAAAAAACTACAATGGTTTAGAAAACCGATTGCAAGATTTGGTAGGCTATACCGATGAACGTTTGAAACGCGGCCTTGGCTGGCTCAGCATGATTGTTACTATGGCACCGTTGCTCGGCTTGCTCGGTACCGTTCTCGGTATGATTCGCGCCTTTGCCGTTGTAGGCGGCGATATTGGGGCCCCAACCATCATCACAGGCGGTGTATCCGAAGCCTTAGTAGCTACTGCTACAGGTCTTACGGTGGCTATCATTGCCCTCGCTTTTCATAGTTATTGTGCAGCGAAGGTGAATGATTTCGTCGTAGCCTTAGAACATGAATGTGGCAGCATCCTCGATGCGTACAACGAGGAACATGACCTATGAGACGCCGCACATTAGGAGTGAAAAAAGAACCGACCATCATGATCATCCCTATGATTGATATCGTATTTTTCCTATTGGTATTCTTCATGGTCGGCACCTTATACATGAATACGGAGCAACAAATCCCGTTAAATCTACCATCCACATCGACTTCGACGGCTAAATCCATTGAGCCGATCATCATTACCCTTACCACATCACATAAACTTTATATCGATAACCGCGAAATTTCTGCGGACAATCTGTCTCAAGAGGTGCAGGATATCGTGCGGACCACGCCGCGTCAGGCCTTTGTCATTCGCGCGTCTAAGGATGTGTATTACAACGAGGTCATCGCCCTTCTCGATATGCTGAAAGTAAACGGCGCTAAGTACATTAGTGTCGCTACGGATCGGAAGTGATTCTATGTTTGAATCGCATTATTTTCGACCGTTTTTGATATCCCTGTGTATCAGCATCCTCATGATAACGGGGATGGGGCTTTCACTAAAGGGCATGGGCGGTACTGGTGCAGGACAAGAGGCGGCTGAAATTAGCTTTGATTTGGCTGATGCTGGTGAAAGCGAACACGCCGAGGAGCATCCAACGGTAACGCCGCCGTCAGAGGAGGCAAAACCGCCTGCCGATGCACCTGCGTCGGTAGCCCAGACACAAGAAACTAAACCGCCTGTTAACACCGTAGAACCACAGAAAAAGATAGACACAGAACAACCAGCACCGACTACAAAACGGGAATGGGCTGTTCCAAAGGCTATTGAATCTGAGGCCACTGGCGGTGAGACAGGTGTTGTAACCCATCAAAAACAGGAACAACAAAAGAAATTAGTAGGCAACGACGTATCGACGGACCCCAATGCACAAGGTAATGGTCGCGACAATACAGATAAAGACCTATCCTTTTTTGCAGATGCGCTTAATTTGCTGACGCCGGGTCAACGGGCATGGCTTGAACAATCGGATATTAATCCTACGGAATATTTGCGCCAAGTGAAAGAACAAGGCCAATCTTCATCCGTGCGCGGCGAAGCCGTTGTGCGCGTTAACTTTGACGCCAATGGCAATGTCATTGTCGGTGTTAATACACCGCGTATCGTAGAGGATTCCGTTCCTCCCGATGTACGAGACGAAGCCATCCGTATCATCAAGACTAGTGGTAGCATTGTCAATAAACGAGGACAAGTCGTATCCCTTGCCATTCCTGTCGTACTAGGACAATAAAGAGGCATACCTAACATACAAGAACGTATGTAAGATATGCCTCTTTTGTTATGCGCACTACATGCTATTTTAGAAATCCATTGTTCGACTACGTGCTATGTTATGAATCAGCGGTTCAACTACTTACTTTTTTAAAGCCGTTTTCGTGCTATTGAACACCGCATAGTAAATGATGACGCCACCGATGAACAATGTCACTTGCATTTGTGTAGTATATTGATCGACGCGCCACAATGCAAAGGCGTAGAAGAACATGGTGATGAGCATAATCAAGAAAGCCACGATGCGACGCACATTCGTGTGCACCACATCGGATGTGGTGATGCGGTTTCTGTTGAAAGCCACATATACGAGCGACACTAAGATATCGATTACATATACACCTAAAATCCAGTTGATAGGCATATCGTTAAACACGAATAGGCCGAGGACGACAAAACTGATGAGGAAAAATAATTTCATCAAAGTCCCTGCTATTTGAGATTCTTTAGGTTGTTGTATGCGTTCTTTGCGTTGTTTCTTCGCCATGATGTACTCCTATATGGATATATGATTAGTATGTTGATACGATATATAACTTATTTATACATTACTATTATAATAACAAATTACAAATCAATCTATATATAAATACAATGCCGAAATAAAATGTCGAAAGAGAAATATACTGCCAGATAGAAATTATATGTCGAATTGTATATGCGGTATGAAATTATTAGTACAATTTCAACTTAATTACAGAAAATACCGAACATTAAGAAATGCTAATATATATATTATTCGGAAAATTGTGCGAGATTTATTGAACCAAGCTTTTACATATGGTACAATTATTATATAAAAAATCTAGCTTTCACCATGCAAAGGAGACATCATGATACCACGTTATACACGAGAAGAAATGGGCCATATTTGGAGCGAACGCAACGAGTTCGACACAATGTTATTGGTTGAAACATTGGCATCTGAAGCGCAAGCTGAGCTTGGCGTTATTCCGAAGGAAGCGGCAAAAATCATTCGGGAAAAGGGTGATTTTGATGTTGAAAGAATTCACGAAATTGAACGTGAAACAAATCATGACATCATTTCCTTTGTGACTGCTGTGGGCGAATATGTAGGCCCAGAAGCAGCTAAATACATTCATCTTGGCTTGACATCCACAGACGTTAAGGATACTGCACTTGGCTATATGATGAAACAATCTTGCGATATCCTAATCGAAGATTTGAAACAATTACACGCTGTATTGCGCCGTCGCGCTGCAGAATTCAAACATACGCCTATGATTGGCCGTACTCACGGTATTCATGGCGAACCTACTACATTCGGTTTAAAACTTTGCCTTTGGATGGCAGAGGTAGAACGCGATATCGAACGCATGGAACACGCTCGTAAAAGCGTTGCCGTTGGTAAATTATCCGGCGCTGTTGGCACATACTCCAACATCGATCCATTCGTAGAACAATATGTATGTGAAAAACTCGGTCTTGAACCTGTTAAAATTGCCACACAAGTCGTACAACGTGACCGCCATGCTGAATTATTGTCCACTATCGCTGTTGTAGGCGGTACATTGGATAAAATCGCTTTGGAAATCCGTCACTTGCAACGTACCGAAGTGCGCGAAGCCGAAGAATACTTCAGCCCTAAACAAAAAGGCTCTTCCGCTATGCCTCATAAACGCAATCCTATTACATGTGAAAGAATTTGCGGTATGGCTCGTTTGTTGCGTGGTTACGCACAATCTGCGTACGAAGACCAAGCATTGTGGCATGAACGCGATATCTCCCATAGCTCTGTAGAACGCGTTATCTTACCAGATGCAACCATCGCGTTGAACTATATGCTTCATCTAACAATCCGTACTATCGATAAATTGTTGGTATACCCTGAAACAATGCTTAAAAACCTTAACCTTACAGGTGGCCTTGTATTCAGCCAAACAATTTTGACACACCTCGTAGACAAAGGTGCTGTACGTGACGAAGCATACCGTTGGGTACAAAAACACGCTATGGAACGCTGGCTCGAAGGCAAAGACTTCGCTACAGGTCTAAAATCCGATGAAAACATCAAAAAATACATGACCGACGAAGAAATCGACGCATGCTTCGATCCTTATAAACTATTGAAACACGTAGATACAATAATGGCTCGTTTCGGCCTATAATCCTTAATGTTCAGGATGGTCCGTCCAGAAAGCCGACACGCTACTGCGCTACGCGGAGCCCGAAGTCGTTTTCTGAACGGACCATCCTTTTTGCATTAAACCTTCTATGCCGAAACGGGCCATAGGGACAGACTCTTATTTTATTTACAGCAAGTGCCGTATTTTCTTATGGCGCTTTTATTAGATAACGTACATAGGAAAGGTGATGGTATCGATAAAAACATGACTTTGGCCCTGCGAAGCCCGAAAGGGCGAAGCAGACCCGGCCGGTGGAGTGTTTTTGTCGATACCATCACCGCAATCTGGAGGATACATGAAAAGCACCATAAGAAAATACGCACCGCCTATCTTTCATTGCATTAACGACTTCGGTCAAGGTTCTCTCGCTGCATTGATACCATTTTTTATTGCTAATTTTAATCTCAATTATTATCAATCGGCGGCGATTATTTTCTGTAATACTATTGTGGCGTCTATTGCGCAACCTGTGCTTGGATATGTGGCTGATCGGTGGCGTGTGCCGTGGTTTATTCCTGTAGGCTTTGCGGTGACGCTCGTATCGATTAGTGCCATTGCATTGGCTACGAGTTACGAAATGATTTTGGCCTTGGCGCTTATGTCTGGGGTCGGGGCTGCACTATTTCATCCTGAGGCGGCTCTACTTGTGAATCGTACACAATCTCATGAAATTGGCAATGCCATGGGGCGCTTTGCGGTTGGTGGTAGCGCTGGGTTTGCTTTAGGCCCGCTCATTGCTGGTGGCGTCTATGTTTTTGGCGCTCAATTCCTCTGGGTGTTTACGGTTATTGCCGCGCTCGGTGTGTTGCTATATCTATATGCTTTCACAGGAAATACGACTGAAACCGGTGATGTGCGTGAATGTGAAAGCCCAATTAAGGGTGCAAATACGGGCATAAACGATTGGGTGAGTTTTACGAAGCTATTTTTCGTTATCGCATCTCGATCAATTTTGTTCTCCGTATTATCGATTTTTATTCCTATTCTGTATATTACAGTTATCAACGGCGAAGCCAGTGCATCGAGTTTAGCTTTAACGATGTACTTTGCAATGGGCGCTGTCCTCACCTATATGGGTGGGGCACTATCTGATAAATTAGGTTTCCTTAAAACAGTTCGCTTAGGCAATCTTATCTTCTTGCCATCTGTCTTAGTGTTTATCTTTGTGCCTAACATCTGGGGCTTCTTTGGCGCCATGATACCAATGGCCTTTGGCGTATTCTCACAATATGGACCTATTACTGTGTTAGGTCAAAAATACCTGGCTAAAAATGCAGGTTTTGCATCAGGCATTACCTTAGGGCTTGGCATTACATTAGGTGGCCTCGTAGCACCTTATATTGGACATTTAGCAGATATTTACGATGTACAAACAGCATTAATGACCTTGATACCTGTTGGCGCAATCGGGTTATTAATGAGCTTCTGGTTGAAAGAACCAAAATAAAATAATTGTTATACAGTACAGGCTTGTGCTAATTCTTGGGGATGTATAATATACGTCTTTAAAATTAGAACAGGCCTGTTCTAATTTTTAGGGGCCCCTATAACCCTGTTTGTAGAATTAGAACAGACGTGTACTAATTTGTAGGAGGGGCCATATATCCCTGTTTTGGAATTAGAACAGGCGTGTACTAATTTGTAGGAGGGGCCCCTATATGCCTGTTTTTAGAATTAGAACAGGCGTGTACTAATTTGTAGGGGACCTTATATCCCTATCTTTAGAATTACTACAGGCCTGTTCTAATTCGTAAGGGCACATATATAGGTGTGTTTAGATTAAACTCTTTATTTAGTCATTCCGTGCTTTGCCATTATGTTGTATAATAACTATGGATTAATTTGACTTTCACAATTGGAGGACATAGATATGGCAACAAGTATGGTTATCGGCACTCAATGGGGTGACGAG
>JAIITD010000073.1 GCA_022737715.1 Veillonella sp. | reverse complement strand
GACATCAAGGAAGGCGACGTAATCGAAGCGTACTTGATGGAAGAAGTTGCACCTCAAATATAGGAGGTTACTATGAGTGATGTTCGTGTAAGAAAATTACAAGAATTCATCAAACAAGAAGTAAGTCAAATGTTGATGCGTGGGTTGAAAGACCCTCGCATCGGCTTTACGACGATTACCGATGTTCATGTAACTGGTGATTTACGTGAAGCTACGATTTATGTTTCCTTGTTTGGTTCCGATAAAGAGAAAGAAGATACTCTTATCGCATTAAAGCATGCATCCGGCCATGTACGTACCGAGCTTGGCAAGGTATTGAAATTGCGCCATATCCCTACGATTACCTTTGATAAGGATACATCGTTAGATTACAGCATGCATATTGAATCCCTTTTGAATGAAATCAAAAAGGACGAAGAAACAAATTAACACAAAGGATACAGAACATGAGTAAAATCACAATTAATCAATTACACATGGCTCTGTGTGAAGCTAATTCTATAATGCTCACTGTCCACGTACGACCAGATGGTGATGCCATTGGTTCTATGGTGGCCTTTTATGAGGCTCTCGTAGCGCAAGGCAAAACTGTCTACATGGTGGTGGATGATGTAATACCTGAAAAATATTCATTTTTATCGTATATCGACCAAATTAAGGATGTAACGTATTTTGAAAATCATCCTGTATCGGTTGATATGCTCATGGTATTAGATGCTAGCACGTATGAACGGATTGGCCGCGTAGGTGCACTATTTAGTGCACCTATTTTTAATATAGATCACCACATTTCTAATTCAGAATTTGCGGATCATCTATATTTGAAGCCTGATTTTGCGGCTACTGGCGAAATTATTACGGATTTGTGCGAACAATGGAATTGGCCTATTACAGAGTCTATGGGCAATGCTCTTTATATGGCGATTGCTACTGACTGTGGGTTCTTTAAATTTAGCAATACTACGGCTAATACCTTAAAAATGGCTAGTCTGTGTGTTGCTGCTGGTGCAAGGCCAAATGTTATTTCAGAAACGATTGAGGCCGTTAGTGCTGCTCGTCTTGAATTAACGAAACAGGTTATGCAAACCATTTCATTCTACAAGGATAATCGGGTTGCTACCATCGAGCTATCTCCATCTGTTATGGAAATATTAGGCGATGATACAGACGGATTTGTCGATATTATTCGTAATGTGAATACCGTAGATGTGGCTATTTTATTGAAAGGTGAAAGCCCAAATCGTACGCGTATCAGCCTTAGGTCTAAAGGCACTGATGTGAATACTATCGCTAACCATTTCGGCGGTGGTGGTCATATACGTGCAGCCGGTTGTACTATAGAGGGTTGTTCCATTGATGAGGCTAAGGCTCGTCTATTGGAGGTCATCAAATAATGGATGGAGTATTGCCATTTTTAAAACCTCCTGGTATTACTAGTCATGATGCTGTAGGGATATGTCGTCGCATTTTAAAAGAAAAACGCATAGGTCATAGTGGTACATTAGATCCTATGGCCTATGGCGTATTGCCTATCTTTTTGGGCAAGGCAACACGTCTCATTGAATATACAGATGGATTTGATAAGACCTATGTAGCAGAATGCAAATTCGGTACCTTTACAGATACTGAGGATAGTACGGGACAATCCGTATTACCTGACGAAGATATGAAACTTGTCAATGGCGTTACAGTATTAGAGGATTCCTCTGAAATTAATGAAACTTTGATACCCCCAACATGGGATGAGTTATCGTCAGTACTATCTCGATTTGTGGGCACACAAGAGCAACGCCCGTCTAAGTACTCGGCTATTAAAATCAATGGAATTCGAGCTTATGAATATGCTCGTAAAGGTATACCTGTAGAGTTACCGATGCGAACCATTACGATTTCTAATATTGAATTAGTAGCCTATGGTTTTCCTTATTTTACAATTCGTGTCACTTGTTCTGGTGGTACCTATATTCGTTCATTGTTACGTGATATATGTATTCAATTAGGTATTCCTGGGACTATGACTTCCTTGGCAAGGACTTCTGTGGGGCCTTTTGATATTCAATCTGCCTATATAGCAGAGGAATTGACGATTCACGGTGAAAAATTGTTGTTGCCTACGGATATTGCTGTATCTCATCTTTCAAAAGTGGACGTAGATAGTGTACAATTAAAGATGATGGTACAAGGTAAGGAATTACCAATCGTAGAGGCCTTTTCTCATACGATTCCGTCTAACAAGTATAGAGCTTATGGACCTAATGGTTTTGTAGGCATTCTTAAGCGAACGAAACATTCACTTAAAGTGGATAAAAATATTTTTATTGAAGGATAAGTATGAAACATTTACACTCGTTTGATGAATTACGTCAAATTAATCGTAAAATCGTATACGCATTAGGCACATTTGATGGTGTACACCGTGGTCATCAACGGGTCATTGGAAATGCAATAGCAGAGGCTAAGGCGCATGATGCCGTTACGGTTCTCGTCACATTTAGTGCGCATCCTATGACTATATTGCGACCTGGAGATGTTCCAAAACGGGTATTATCTTCCGATATTATGGATGAAATTTTGGAATCTTTAAAGGTAGATTATATTTTACGGTTGCCTATGAATTTGGATATATTTAATATGTCACCTGATGAATTCTTAGATGCTCTTTGTCGTGATATAGATGTAGTAGGCATCGCAATTGGTACTAATTTTACATTTGGTGCCAAAGGAGCGGGCAATCCTCAGTTAATGCGGGAACGATTGTCTGAAAAAGGGATTCATATCATCGTTGAACCTTTGCTATCGACAGAAGAAGGTCCAATTTGTAGCACTAACATACGTAAGGCTATAGAAGAAGGGCATATGGAACAAGCGACGGCTTGGCTTGGACGTCCATACCAGTTTAGAGGTATCGTCATAAAAGGTGATCAACGAGGTCGTACATTAGGATTTCCAACCATTAACTTTTTATTACCTAATGAGATGGCAATTCCACCTGATGGGGTGTATGCTAATCGAGTTTGTATAGATGGCATTTGGTATGATGGGGTTGGAAATATAGGGGATAATCCAACTTTCAAAAATCAATATCATCGATGTGAAGTACATGTATTTGATTTTGACCAAGATGTATATGGTAAGGAAGTAACGGTTCAGTTTATTTCATATATACGCGGTGAGGTTAAATTTAATAATTTACAAGAATTGATTGACCAAATGAAAGTCGATGAGGAAACAGCAATTCGGATTTTACGTAATAACCCATAAGGGGGAGCTATGGATATTAAAGACGCACGCAAACAAATTGATAGTATTGATGCACAGTTAGTAGAATTATTTGAACAACGTTTATCTATTATTAAATCAATTGGTAAGTTTAAGGATGAACATCATTTACCTCTTATTGATGAAGAACGTGATCAAGAGATTATTTCTAGTCTTAAAACTGAATGTGACGATTCACGTATGTTGACATATATTGAATCTTATATGAAAGATGTCATTTCTATTAGCAATGAGTTCTTGAAGGAACACATGCATAAGCATATTTTCCTAATTGGTATGCCTGGTGCAGGTAAAACTACGGTTGGTAAAATGCTAGCTAAAGAATTAGGCCGAGATTTCTATGATTTAGATCAAACCATTCAAGATAAAGTGGGAAAAACCGTACAAAATATCTTTATTTATGACGGTAAAGATGCATTTAGCGAATATGAATACGAAACAATTAAAGAATTGATTCATAATAAGCCATCTGTTATTGCTACTGGTGGTGGTACGGTAACATCTGAAAAAATCGTAAACCTTATGCGTAATAATGGTTTAGTCGTTTTTGTAAATCGCGATGTTAACCATATTCTCGATGATTTGGATCTAGAAATTCGTCCACTCGTGAAAGAAAGTATCGAGTATATTTTCAATGTATATGAAGAACGATATCCTTTATATGAACGCGTTGCCCATATTAAGATTGGCAATGAAGGTAGCATCACTGACGCCGTTCAAGAAATTATAGAAGCATTACCTAATACGGAGAAATAATGGAAGCATTACGAGGATTTGTATACCGAATTATATATCAAAATACACAGAACACCTATTGTGTATTTCTTGTGAAAGATTATAATGAGGAATACATTACTTGTACTGGTCGCTTTGAAGCCCCAAAAGAAGGGGAAGATATTGAAATTAAAGGCCGTTATGTAGAACATCAAAAGTATGGAATTCAGTTTGATGCATCTAGTATAGAAAAACTAAAACCCGATAATATGGGGGCTGCTAAGTTGTATTTGATGAACTTAGGCATAAAGGGTTTAGGTGAAAAGTCTGTAGATAAAATCTGTGATTATTTTGGCCTTCGTTTATTAGATGTATTGCGTGAAGAACGGCCGGAAGAAATTAAAGATGTGCCTGGTTTACGTAAAGGTGTGAAGGATGAATTATACAACACGCTTTTAGGGGAAGGTATTTTATCAGATTTAAATCACTTTTTTGAGTCGCATCAAATTTCTTCTAAATGGTCTCGTACTGTATATACATACTACGGGGCTTCTTCTATAGATGTTATACAAGATAATCCGTATAATCTATTACGTATTGCCCCCGATATGTTATTTAATACGGCTGATACATTAGCTATTAACTTAGGTATAAAGGCTGATGATGAAAGACGATTAGAAGCTGGTGTTAACTGGATTTTAGGAAATCTTGATAATCAAGGTCATACTTGCTTACCTGTAGATGAGTTGATAGGGCGTACCTATGATTTGTTGCAAGTAGATGCTGATTTAATCGCTAATCACATTGACTCATTAATATCTCAAGGTATCGTTTATAGCACCTATTATGATGATATATTGTATGTGTATCCTCCTGAAATGTATGTATCCGAAGTTGAAGGTGTACACTATACACGTGATTTCTTAATTGAAGCAGATCCCATATCACTAGATATTCCAGATTTTATTGAACGATTTGAAGCCGATAATCATATTACCTTTGGTCCTGAACAGAAGGAAGCCATAGAATTATCATTCTTTGAGAAGTTTTCTCTCATCACTGGTGGACCGGGAACAGGGAAAACTACGATTATTAAGGCCTTAGTCAAGGGTTTTCAATTAGGTGGATTAGGTCGTATTATTCTCTGTGCTCCAACAGGACGTGCAGCTAAGCGATTAACAGAGGCCACTGAGTTTGAGGCCACAACCATACATCGTTTGCTTATGCCTGTAGCTGGTAGTGATTCTTACGATTTCACAAAAAATGAAGATGATCCTCTTGATATTGATGTTATCATCATTGATGAAGCATCCATGCTTAATGTGCGATTGTTTTATTCCCTTATGTCAGCTATACCTCGCGAAGCCCATGTTATTATCGTAGGTGATGTGGATCAGCTGCCTCCTATAGGCGCTGGATTTGTATTAAAAGATTTACTTGATAGTGATATGGTTCCGTATACTCGGTTACAACATATTTATCGTCAAAGCTCTGGTAATAGTATTGTTGATAGTGCATATGCCATCAATCGTGGTGAAATGCCAAATCTAGATACGACTAGTGATGAGTTTACTTTCATTCCCGTTAATTCACTAGGCGATATGATGAAAGCCATTGTTGATGTGTATAAGCGGGAAAAGGAATTTGTTGACGATGAATTAGATATACAAATTATTTCACCTATGCGTAGAGGCAAGGCGGGGAGTACCAATATATCTCAATATGTACAACAGTCAGTGAATCCTCCGGATAGCTATAAAGGAGAGGTTCGAGTCAATGGTATTACATTCCGCGTTGGCGACAAGGTTATCCAGATTCTTAATAATTATGAGTTAGAGGTTTTTAATGGTGAAATTGGTGTAATTTACGCCATTACAAAATCTGATATTTGCATTCGCTTTATTCATAAAGAGGTTCGCCTATCTATTGATGAAGCTCATATGATTATGCCTGCTTATGCTATAACAGTTCATAAAAGTCAAGGTAGTGAATATGGAGTTGTTATCATACCATTTGTTCCTATGTATGGTGGTATGTTGCAACGGAACTTACTCTATACTGCCGTGACAAGAGCTAAGCGTAAGGTTATTATGATTGGTACAAAGAGTTCTGTAGAACGAGCAGTTAAAACTGTTAACGGAGAAGAACGATATACATTATTTAAAGAACGTTTACAAGGAAGATGTGATGGATAATGAATCTATTTGATTTTTTATTTCCTCCTGTATGTCCCCATTGTGGTGCTCATGTACTACAACAAGGGGCTTGGTGTGATTCTTGTATTGATGAAGTTCTACATGTTAGACAAGTTCCTTCTAAGCTATTATCCTCGCTGGATTCGGTTTGGATTTTAGCTGATTATCAAGGTGGAATTAAGTCCATGATATATGATGTTAAATTTAACGAAAAAAAGGAGCAGTCCAAGGGGGCCGCTCCTTTTTTAGCATCGTACAACTTGAGGATGCACGAGTATAGACCTCATTATGTGATTCCTATACCATCAAGTGCAGAAAAAAAGAAGGTTAGAGGCTATAATCAGGTGGATCTATTTTTTTATGATTGGGTATCGTCTTTTTCAAATTCTAATCGTAATGATGGTAGAAAAACCGATGATATTGAAAATGGATTTACGAATTACGATACGGAAGAGGATGTCTATTATACATGGTTTGATTGTTTATATAAAATGGATACTCATAAAGAAATGTGGGCTTTATCTGGTAGTGAGCGTCATCGTACAATCGATACAGCCTTTATGTGGAATGAAGTCTGTGACTCTTCATTATTATATGATAAGCGGATTTTATTAGTGGATGATATTTTTACGACGGGAGCCACCTTAGAGTCCGCTGCACGTATATTAAGAGCATATCATCCTAATTATATAGAGGCATTGACATTGGCTAGTGGTAGTTTTTAAAAATAAAAGGCTGTAATAGATTTTAGTTCTATTACAGCCTTATTTGTGTTGTCTAACCGAGTACGTCGATAAATGCTTTGACTACATCTGGATCAAAAAGGGAACCTGATGCACTAAACAATTCTTCTTTTGCTTTTGCTTTTGTTTTTGCCCAAAATTCAGTGGATGGATTAACAGTTGAATCATAGTAATCCGCAACAGCAATGATGCGTGCACCGAGTGGAATATTAGCACCGCGCAAATGCTTTGGATATCCTGAGCCATCCCATTTTTCATGATGGTAACGAATATATGATAAGATTTGTTGGCAACATGGATAGTTTTCAATCATATTAGCACCACTAGCAGCATGTTGTTTATATTTTGACATTTCTTGCTTGTTTAAATATGGTGCTTTTTGAATCATTGCATTAGGAATCATTAAAAGACCTACATCATGTAATAGTGCAGCATGACGGATTTGTTCGATTTCATTTAATGGTAATCCCATTTTGGCAGCGATACTAACTGCATAATTGGAAACCTGTACTGAGTGTGTATACAAGTGATAGCTTTTCATTTGTATCATTTGTAATAGTTGAGCACTAATGGCCTCTAAACTATCTTTCTCCAGTTCATACAGCCCAGACGGCTGCATCAATGATAACATAAACATAATAAACCCCTCTACTATACAAATATGTAAAGTTCCAACCCCAAGGACTTTACATCGTACAACTTATAGTCCGTTCTTCTTTAACAGTATTCGTATTATACAACAATTTTCATGCTTTGTGTATCGGTATAATGTTTGGTTTTTGAATAGGTATTCATATTTAGCATAATAAAAAGTGTTGACAAAAAAAGAATGCATTAAGAATGGGATATAAAAATTGTGTTTTAAGAATTATAATAGAAAAATGAAGAATTATTTTAAATTCCTATTCCTATTTTCTATACATTGAAATTAAGACTTGCATTTTTTATTCTCACAACAGTGATATTAATGAATACATATGTTTGTGTTGACAGTGAAAAATAAAGATATAGACATAGATATAATTTATAATTTATAATATTGAAATACGGGTCTGTGGTTGTAAGTCGAGGCCAGTCGCAGGCAAAACGATCCACATAAGCAGTCCAAAGGGCTGTGAGCATGGTGCGGCTTAGATGTAAGTCCTGCCGGGTAACCGAGAGGAGTAGTAGTGGGGGGCCATGGGCTTATGAGCGAACCTTCCAGCAGGCGAGTGTGGGGGCAAAGACCAGGTCAGCCGTATA
>JAIITD010000072.1 GCA_022737715.1 Veillonella sp. | reverse complement strand
GATAGGAGGTATTGTATGAATACCAAACATTATGATCTTATCGTCCTAGGTTTCGGCAAAGCTGGTAAAACATTGGCCGCTAAATTTGGCTCTATGGGCAAAGCCGTTGCCATGATTGAAGAAAACCCACTCATGTATGGTGGCACATGCATTAATATTGCATGTATTCCTACAAAGACGATGATTATAGCCGCATCTAAAGGCTTATCTTATGATCAAGTATTAAACCAACGAGAAGTCGTTACATCTCGTTTACGTAATAAAAACTTCGCTATGTTAAATACAAATGAACATGTCGACGTATATACAGGACATGGTGAATTCATTAGTAATAAAGAAATCGCTGTCACAGCTGGGGAAGATACAATCGTTTTATCTGGTGACACTATTATCATCAATACAGGTGCTGTAGCCATCAAACCTAACATTGATGGTATCGATACAGCAACTGGTTTCTATAATAGTACAGAAATTCAACATCTATCCCCTCAACCTAGTACATTAGGTATTATTGGCGCCGGTCCTATTGGCCTTGAATTTGCTAGCCTATACGCTAAACTAGGTACAAAGGTTACAGTCTTCAATATTGAGGCTAACATTTTAAAACACGAAGAACCCATTGTTCAGGAATTAGCGAATGAATACTTAGCGGAACAAGGTATTACTATTTTAAACTCTGTTTCACTAAATTCTGTATCTAATGACGGTAACAAGCCTGTTATCACGGCTAATAATCAAAACTATACCTTTGATGCTGTTCTCTATGCTACAGGTCGCAGACCGAATACTGCGAACATCGGTTTAGAAAATACGGATATTACCACTAATGAACGGGGCGCTATCGTAGTAAATGATACTTGTGAAAGCTCCGTTCCAGGTGTATATGCAGTAGGCGATGTCAACGGTGGTCCACAATTCACCTACATTTCTCTCGATGACTTCCGCATCGTATTCAGCGCACTGACAGGTAATGGCAACTATACCTTAAAAGATCGCAAAAACATTCCTTACACAACCTTCTTAACACCTCCACTCGCCCGTGTTGGTCTTACAGAAGAAGATGCTATTAACAAAGGTCATACTGTTAAAACAAAGGAAATGCTTGTAGCCACTATGCCAAGGGCTCATGTAAGTGACAACCTTAAAGGGGCTTTCAAAATTGTGGTAGATGCAGAAAGCAATTTAATCCTTGGTGCTACCCTCTATTCCCAAGGTGCTGAAGAATTAATTAACTTAATTAAAATAGCTATGGACAACAACATTCCATATACATATTTCAAAAACCAAATCTTCACACACCCTACAATGGCAGAAAATTTAAATGATCTCTGTAATTTCTAATAAAATAGTTAGTAAATAAAAAAGAGCGCTGATTAGCAAAATTATGCTAATCAGTGCTCTTTTAGTATACGATGAATTGTAAAACAATACCTCTTCATTAATTCTTCGTAAACAATCTACGAACTACAGATTGCAATTTAGGTGTTAATACGATCGCTACTACAATACCGGCTGCACTTGTAATCAAGGAGTATTGAATTTTACTAGCTGCTACAGCAGCACTTTCAAGAACAAACCACCATGCAAGGAAATACCCAAAGGCTGTCCAAATTGTGCCAATAATTAAAGCAATCAAAATACGTGTAAAGGATGCTGTCGGCTTTGTAATGGATGGTGGCAAATAGCCTGCTGTCATGCCGCCAACAATAAGGCCTGCAATTCCTTTAATAAAAAAAGAGAATACGATGTACTGCGTATGTCCACCAAAAAGGTCAAACAAAGCGGAACCAATGGCTGCACCTAAACCACCGTAGAGACCACCGAAAAGAATGGATGATGTAAATAATGCGGCAGATCCTAAATGAACCATAGCACCACCCGGTATTTCGATGCGAATCGTCGTTGCCACTGCACATAAGGCAGCAATAAAACCTATATATACAATATCACGAGTTTTTAATTTCATAATCAAGCTCCTTTCGTCCTATTATTAATAACTATACTCAGTATAACAAATCGTACACAATTTAAAAATACCAACTTTATAGGAATTAAATATAACATTTACATAAAACAAAACACCTATACAATTGCATAGGTGTTTTATCAAACTAATATAAAATTATTTTCATTTAAATCTTAGCGCGTTTTAAGCGAAGGGAATTACTTACCACCGTAACGGAACTAAATGCCATCGCAGTACCTGCAATCATAGGATTCAAAGCGCCTACCGCAGCCAAAGGAATACCGATACAGTTAAAGATCAATGCCCAGAATAGATTTTGTTTAATATTGGTCATAGTCTTTCGACTGAGTCGTACAGCTTGTACCAATGTGTGCAAATCATTGCGTACAAGAACGATATCTGCTGCTTCTACGGCGATATCCGTACCACTGCCAATAGCAAAACCGATGTCTGCAGTTACAAGAGCTGGAGCATCGTTGATACCATCACCAACCATACCAACTACAAGACCTTTATCTTGCAATTCTTTTACCTTGCTAGCTTTATCTTGAGGCAATACTTCTGCAATAACATGGGTAATACCCGCTTGTTTAGCAATGTATTGAGCCGTACGTCGATTATCACCGGTGAGCATCCACACATCGATGCCTTGAGCGCGTAATTCTTTAACAACATCAATTGTTTCTGGACGTAATTCGTCTTCTACAGCCCATAATGCACTGATAACACCATCTACAGCTAGAACAGATACAGATGCACCTTGTTCTTCAAAATGTTGAATATCATCTTGCACCTTAGATAAATCATAACCAAGTTCACTCATCCAACGGCTATGACCAAGCTGTACGGATACACCTTGGTAAGCCCCTTGCAAGCCTTTACCCGGTACATCGCCAAAGCTTTCAAGTTCAACAGCCTTACCCTTGTAGCCATGATCTTCACCATAGTAAACCATAGCCTTTGCAATCGGATGCGATGTGCCACCTTCAAGGGCCATCATGATGGACATGTTCACACTTTCATCACCACTATAGTTTTTGAAAGCCGTTACATCGAGCACGCCTTGTGTAAGGGTACCTGTTTTATCCATAACGATAGCATCGAGTTTACCGGCCTTTTCAAGATATTCCGCACTCTTGATGAGAACACCATGTTCTGCACCTAGACCAGAACCAACCATGATGGATGTCGGCGTTGCAAGGCCAAGCGCACATGGACAAGCGATTACTAGAACAGCTGTCGCATTAATAAGGGCTACATTGATAGAATCGCCTACAATAAAGTACCACACGAGACCAGTTAGTACAGCAAGACCAATAACAGTTGGTACAAAGTATTGAGCCACAATATCTGCAATACGTTGAATACTAGCTTTAGATGTTTGCGCTTCTTCAACGACCTTAATAATTTGAGATAACATTGTGTCGCTACCAATGCGTTTTGCTTCCATTGTGAAAGCACCACTCAAATTGATAGTCGCCCCAATAACCTCAGAGCCCACTTGTTTTTCCACAGGCAAGCTTTCACCGGTAAGCATAGCTTCATCAACGGTAGAGTAACCTTCTGTAATAGTGCCGTCTACAGGAATTTTTTCACCGGCACGCACTTGTAATACATCGCCAGCTACCACTTTAGAGGTAGGGATATCTACAAATTCACCATCTCGCAATACATGAGCCGTTGCCGGTTGCAAGGCAATTAGTTTTTGAAGCGCTTCAGACGTACGCCCCTTGGCTACCTCTTCTAACAATTTACCAAGAAGGATAAATGTGATAAGCCATGCAGAGGTTTCAAAGTAAATACCATGAGGACCAAGTTCTGGATGGAACTGCCAATTATAAATACTGAACAAATACGCCACACTCGTACCCATAACAACGAGGACATCCATCGTAAGAGCCCCATTCTTTACGGCACTCCATGCACTCTTATAGAACATGAGACCCGGGCCAAATTGAGCGATAGTGGCTAATACAAATTCGACCCATACTGGCAACGCTTGAATTCCAAATCGATGTAAAGTCATGTTGATCATCATCGGTACCGCCATACAAGCCGCAATAATGAGGCGCGTAATATGTGGTTTTAAATTAACCTTTTCTATTTCTTGTTTCGTTTCATCCGCTTCAGTAGCACCAAAACCGATATTCGTTATAGCATCGATAATTTGTTGTGGTTCTACGGTAGCGCCATCCTTAAACTCTACACTTCCCTTACGGGTTAGTAGGTTAACCTTTACAGAAGCTACGCCATCAACCTTAGATACGACGTTTTCAACACGTTTTACACAGGCTGCACAGTGCATGCCTGTAATGTCAAACTCTTGTTTTTTTGTACTCATATATAACTTCCTTCGATACAATTCAAATCATAAATTCATAAAATATGATAAACACAGTATATTTGTAACATGCATCACATGAATAAATACTCATATATCTACTATTATAATAACATAGATTCTCAATTCGTCAATATCCTACTAAAACTAGAGGGTTATTCCTTTTCTATAAGGGAATTAATAATTGTGATTGTAGCGCTATATATTGTGTAAATAAATATATATATTATTAAACATTATCGCTCATAATCTATACATTACCTTTATAAATAGCTTATAATAAAGTGATGATGATGAATAAATACTATAGTGGTAGAAATAAGAATGGAGGTGAGGAAATGCCAGATACAACTAGCCCTACCGTGGAATTCATATCCATTGCCAAAGAATTCCGCCATGAATATGTAGTGGAGAAATCTAGATTCATCACTACCGTATATCCATGTAGTACCGAAGAGGATGCGCAAGCTTTTATCGCCCGTATCAATAAAGAGTTTTGGGATGCTCGACATAATTGTATGGCCTTTGCATTAGGACCAAAGCAAGAACAACAACGCTCATCCGATAATGGTGAACCATCGGGCACTGCTGGAAAACCTATGCTAGAAGTCTTGAAAAAGATGGGCATTACAAATGTAGCCGTTGTGGTAACGCGCTACTTTGGTGGTATTAAATTAGGGGCTGGAGGATTAATCCGTGCATATTCCCACTCCGTTGCTGAAACATTGCGTCTTGCGCCCAAAGAATTGCATACGACGCGAACGCAATTACAAGCGATTATTGACTATGCATTATACGGCACAATAGAACGCTATCTACAAGATGCACAACTACATTATGAGGCTACCTTTGGAGAAAAAATAGATCTTACGATCTTAGTGCCTCCTACCGACATAGAACGGATACAAAAAGAGCTCCAAGACATGAGTCATGGAGCTGCTACTTGTAATGTATTAGATGCTATCGAAGTGGTATTACCACTGGATTAAGTGAATAATCAATTCGTACACTAACTAATTAGTTGCCATTATGAACTAAACCAGTAATGCCTTGATTCATTTCATGACGTTTTTCAGTTGTCAATGGATGTGGCCATACGCGTTCTAATTGTTTTTTGCGACCAACACCAGCATTATGTGCTGTCATTAATCTACGTGCTTCCCAATTACGAATTGCTTTACTTAATGTTCTTTTTACTACGCCCATAGTAGTACCCACTTTCTTAGTTACTTTGACTATATCAAAAATATTGATGAGATCATTAAAACAACTTTTAATTTGCTTTAGTTCTCTTGATGTGTATAGTATATATAACATTTCCTAAAAGGTAAAATAACTATTCCTTTATCAGTTATAAATTTTAATTATCATGATTTGTGTATTTAAGGGGGATTTTATGGACACATCGTATTATCACAATTTTATAACCCTTGTTCAAACAGGAAACATGACACAAGCTGCAGAAATTCTCCACATTACACAACCGGCTTTGAGTAAGCAGCTAAAGTATTTAGAGGCAGAATTTGGAGCTCAGCTCATCAATATTAAACGAGGTCAACGAGGTTCCAATTTACAACTTACCGATGCAGGTAAAATTTTTTATGAAAAAGCACAGCAATTATGTTCTATTGAGGAATCCACGTATAACGCAGTACAACAGCTAAACTCACGTATCGAAGGTACGCTGCGCATCGCTACCTCCGCATCCCGTTCCACACCCATCGTACAACAATATTTGCCAGCATTCTCCATGAAATATCCATCTGTACACTTTGAGATTTACGAAGGGCTCATGACCAATGTCGTAAAACAGCTCATCAGTGGCAGTGCAGAAATTGGAATTGCTAATATCCAAATGGTAGATACTGATAAATTTGATATTCTCTTAACCCAAGAGGAACATCTATACGCATTGTTTAGACGCGATGTATTCTGGACAGACCGCGAACACGATACCATCACTTGGGATGAAATTAAACAATGCCCCCTCTCCTTATCTGGTGGATCTGTAAGAATGATCATGCAATCATCCTTGACCGATATGGAGCATCTAAATGTGAGCGCTATTACGACTACCAAAACATCGGCCATTGAATGGGCATCATCCGGACGTACGGTGGCACTGGTCCCAATGGATACCAAAGAAATGGTAAATCACCGCAAAATGTCACGCATTAAATTGCCTGAATTTTCCGGTGACTATAAGAAAGCATTCATCACCTTAAAAGGTCATGCCCTTTCACCAGTGGCACAACAATTTATAGATTTCTACAAGGCCTACGTATAATACATTTACCAATATTGATACGAAATAATTGCATATACACGAAAAAGCAGGAACTGGCATCGCCAATTCCTGCTTTTATTATAGCTCGACTATGATTGATGTACGGCACCAACAATGTCAGTAATGCTATTGAGATTATATCGTTCTACATAATCGCCCATTTCACGAGCTATACGAGAAATCGCTGTTGGATCAACCATCGTAGCGGTGCCAACTTGTACGGCCTGAGCACCAGCCATCATGAATTCGATAGCATCTGTACCACTCATGATACCACCAAGTCCTATAATAGGAATGTTAACGCCTTTATAGACTTGATGAACCATGCGGAGCGCTACAGGTTTTACAGCTGGACCAGATAGACCACCATAAATGTTACCTAACAATGGTTTACGACGGTGAATATCAATAGCCATGCCTAGCAATGTATTGATGAGACTGACCCCATTACCACCACCGGCCTCTACAGCCTTTGCAATTTCCACGATGTCTGTTACATTTGGTGAAAGTTTTACAATAACCGGTTTATCTGTTACCTTACGAACAGCTTTAGTTACCTGTTCTACCACCTTTGGATCAACGCCAAAAGCCATACCTTCACAGGCAACATTTGGACAAGAAACATTGACCTCAAGGCCAGCAATACCATCTACAGATAGAGTCTCTGCCATCCATGCAAACTCCTCTACCGTACCAGCGGACATATTCGCTAGTAATGGTACGTCATATTTCTTGAGTTCTGGTAAAATATCTGTTACAAAATGTTCTGCTCCAGGATTTTCAAGGCCAATGCAGTTCAATACACCAGATGGAGTCTCTGCAATGCGAGGGCCCGGATTACCATGACGCCCCTTTGGGGTTAATCCTTTCACAGAGATGGCCCCTACCTCATTACTTAGGTCTAAATAACCAGCATATTCAGGACCATTACCAAAGGTACCAGACGCAGCAATAATCGGGTTTTTCATCTTAATACCGCAATAATCGATGGCAAGTTTTGGATTCGGTGTAACGGTGTTATTTAAATCGCGTTCACTCATTAAAAGAACACCTCCTCAGCTGGGAATACAGGACCATCTTTACATACTTTATAGCGCTTGCCACCTTGACCATCACAGGCACAACCCAAGCAACCACCTGTACCACAGCCCATGCGTTCCTCTAAGGACACTTGGCAAGGTACATTGAGCTCTTTAGACACTTGTGCCACACCTTTCATCATCGGCATTGGACCACAGGTCATAACGGAAGTGAATGTATTAGAATTGATTAATTCAGGCATAATAGCTGTTGGGAAGCCCTTTGTACCTACACTGCCATCATCTGTAGTAATATGCACTTTAACAGGTGTATCTTTAAATAAATCTGCCCAGAAGGTTTCACTTTCATTTCTAAAGCCCAAGATAACTTGTGCCTCTTCCCCTTCTTTCAAATGGGATGCGATGCATAGCATTGGTGCAATACCAACGCCACCGCCAACGAGAAGCATATTCTCAGATGTTACAAATGGTTCGCCTAATGGGCCTAAACAATCTAATGTATCACCAGGTACGAGGCGAGTCATAATATCCGTCCCCTTACCTACGACGCGGTACAAAAGGGTAATAATACCCTTTCGGGCATCAAATCCAGCATAGCTAATAGGGCGACGCAATAATGGCGCCGTAGAGT
>JAIITD010000071.1 GCA_022737715.1 Veillonella sp. | reverse complement strand
AACGGGGCCTTAAGAATCGTCACGTACAGTTGCTCGCCATCGGCGGTGCCATTGGTACAGGCTTATTCTTAGGTTCCGGTCGGGCCATCCATTTGGCCGGTCCATCCATTCTTTTTGCTTATCTCATTACTGGACTTATTTGTTTCTTTGTAATGAGAGCGTTAGGGGAATTATTATTATCTAATCTTAATCATCATTCCTTTATCGACTTTGTAGAGGATTATCTAGGTGATCGCGCTGCGTTCATCACAGGATGGACATATTGGTTCTGTTGGCTATCACTAGCCATGGCCGATTTAACGGCCGTCGGACTGTATATGCAATACTGGATACCATGGTTACCGCAATGGGTTCCAGCCCTCGTCGTCTTAATAGCTTTATTACTCATGAACCTAACAGCTGTAAAGCACTTTGGGGAAATGGAATTCTGGTTCGCCATGATCAAGGTTATTGCCATTGTATCCCTTATCATCATCGGTTTAATCATGATTTTCTCTGGATTTAGTACCGATGCGGGTGTTGTTGCCGCCTTTAGTAATTTATGGAATTACGGCGGATGGTTCCCGAATGGAACGATGGGCTTTATCTTATCCTTCCAAATGGTTGTATTCGCTTTCACAGGCATTGAACTTGTAGGTTTGACAGCAGGTGAAACAGAAAACCCTGAAAAGGTTATTCCAATGGCCATCAATAATATTCCATTGCGTATTATTTTGTTCTATATTGGTTCTTTGGCTATCATCATGAGTATTTACCCATGGACGGCCGTTAACCCTGCAGCCAGCCCATTCGTAGCCGTATTTACAGCAGTTGGTATTACAGCCGCAGCAGGTATCGTCAACTTTGTTGTGCTTACCTCTGCAGCATCTGCTACAAACTCGGGTATTTTTAGTACAGGCCGTATGATTTATGCCCTCGCTAAACGCGGTCACGCACCTAAATCAATGCGTCGCTTAACACACAGTAGCGTACCATACCAAGCAACAATTTTCTCTGCTGCTGTACTACTTATTACGGTCGTACTTAACTATGTTATGCCGGAAGCAGTCTTTGTTATGATTACATCCATCTCTACATTCTGCTTTATCTTTATCTGGGCTATCATGGTTATTTGCCATTTAAAATATCGCAAAAAAAATCCTGAATTAGCAGCAAAATCTAAATTTAAAATGCCTCTATATCCAGTGATGAACTATTTAATTCTTGCGTTCTTTGCATTCATTCTTGTTATCTTGGCCTTGAATGATGATACAAGAGTTGCCTTATTCTTTACACCAGTTTGGTTTATTATCTTATGGGCCTTCTATTCCATGCTCAATACAGGGGATGAAGATACACTTGAAGAAGAACTTTTAGACCTTGCAGGTGCTAAAAAACAAGCTAAAAAACAAACAACAGATGATCATGATGATTATGTAATTTAACACAAAGCCCCTACCTCACCGAGGTAGGGGCTTTCACTATATCCATACTATTTTAAATTAGGAAAGTTAATTTGCTCATAGTTTTGTTGATAGATTCCAATATCTCCTATATTTTCATCGTAATTCATAATTGTTCGAATACGACGACCTTGACTGGTAACGATAATATCTATAGAACTAGGGATTTCTTGATTCATTTGTTGTAGATACCTATATAAGTCCTGCACCGCCTGAGACTGACGTAATGCGCCAGCTCTATATTTTCCCTTGGATAAACCAGTATTTTTAATTGTTTGACCACTGTAAACTTGACCCATCGTATCTGTATAATAGAAACGGACTATATTTTCAGATGGTATTGCCTTAATATAAATGGTTTTCCAATTCTTTTTAATCATCGACTTAGTAGATACGGCCACATTATTTACCATTGTTTGTGTTTGTTTATTGATTTCTTTTGTAGTACCATTACCTACCGAGATTTCATCATTCGTCGGCATTTGCAACATAGTCATAGTTGGGTCTGGTTTAACTGATTCAGCATCTACAGATTGTATGGCACAAATACTAACCGCAGTCATAACTGCTAATGTGGATAACATAAATTTATTCATATCTCTCTCCATACTATTGGCAATATATGATATCAACAATATTTTATACAATTTATTATAGGCATAAATAATGCATTTATCAAGTAACTATATCGCTCTATAAAAATAACCGATATGTTCCTCATACAAGGATACGTATCGGTTATTTTTTATATAAAGCTAGTTACTAAAATCCGTATCTACAATAGCAAATTGTGTATAATCTGGATAACGGTTATGAAGTTCTGCTTTAATCTTTTCTAATGTACCATGTGGATCTTCTTCATCAAAGTTAAAGATAATATCATAATAGATAATCTTTTTATCCTCTCGTACGTAGAAAGCATGGATTTGAACTACATTGGTATACAAGCTTATAACTTGATCAAGCGCTTTTTTGATTTCAAGAACTTCTACGCTTGGTTTATTTTCCGCGTATACGCCGACAGTCATATTAATGCCAAACTTTTTATAAAGATGAACCGCGATTCCTTTAGTTAAAGGATGTACCTCGCCCACTGTCATCGTATCTGGCAACGAAATATGAACAGAACCAATCACTTCACCTGGTCCATAGCTATTTAGCACTAAGTCATATACACCGCCTACATTTGGATGTTGTGCAATGGTTTCCTTAATATTACGGATGAGATCGTCATCGGCACGAACACCAAGCAAATGATTATACATATCGCGAAGAATCTCATAGGCCGCTTTCAAGATTAAGAGGGAAATTAGAGCCCCTACGTAGCCTTGAATATCTACATTGAAGAAATAAACGAGACCTGCGGATACTAATGTGGCAAAGGTAATCACCGCATCAAAAAGAGCATCAATACCAGATGCTACGAGGGCATCGGATTTGTATTTTTCACCTTGAGACTTAATGTATCGCCCCATCACAACCTTTACAATGATGGCAACGGCGATGATGGCAAGGCTTGGAATATCAAATGTAGATACCTCTGGATGAAGAATTTTATCTATAGATTCCTTAAGGGACCCAATACCTGCTCCGAGAATGATGAAAGCAATGGCCATGGTGGTCATATATTCTATACGGCCATGTCCAAATGGATGTTCCTTATCGGCCCCTTTTGCAGCTAGTTTTGTACCTGCAATCGTCAACACCGAGGAAAGAACGTCTGTTAAGTTGTTTACCGCATCAAGGATTATGGCGATGGAATTCGATGCCAATCCTATTATCATTTTAAAAATGACAAGCACTACATTACCTATAATGCCCTTGATACTGGCGAGCGTAATACCCCGATTACGTTCAGCACTATTTTCTTGTAAAATCATACTATTACACCTCTTACATACTATATGTACTATATTGACTATTTATATGTGTACGTTTATTTGTATTATAGCTTATGGATTATCATTTGTCACTATATTTTTCGATGTATTTTCATGAAATCCATTGATTTTACTGAACTTATCAGTCATTCTCATTTCTCAATTAGAAACTTTTATGTATTTTAAAGTCTATTCAACTACTTAATCCCTATTCTAGTTAAGCTTGAACGGTTATACGCTCTCCAGAACGCATATGTGTAAAAACAACTTTCATTGCCCGTAGTGCAAATGGTTCTCCCGTAAATTTTGCCCCATACAATGTATCCCCTACCAAAGGATGACCTATATGGCTAAAGGCCACACGGATTTGATGTGTTTTACCTGTATATAAACGAACTGCCACTGCTGTACAAGGCTGATTGCCTAAGTTATGCACAGAATTATCCACAATTCCACCCTGTTTATCCACAGTATTTAATATGCTGTCCACATTTTCACGGGGTATATCCACAGTATTTTGTAAGTTATACACAGAGTTATCCACAGTTCCATTAGGATACCGATGTAAAACGCTGTAATCGGTCCGCGTATCTTTCCCCTTAGAATTTACTTCGTAGTGAATGCCATCAATACTTCTTGCCATAGGAAGCACCAAAGAGTCAGAATCTGATTCAACAATGCCTTCAACGATGGCCATGTACCATTTCTCAAAGGTATTATCATCCATTTGTTGTTGATATAAACTTTGGGCTAAACCACTTTTGGCAATCACTATACAACCTGTTGTATCCCGGTCAAGACGGTTCAAAAAACGTACTTTGCGCTTAATACCATGTTCCTTGAAATAGTAAGCAATGCCATTAGCAAGAGATACTTGGTCCTTTGAATTTACCGTAACACCGGCCGGCTTATCCACAATAAGTAAATCATTATCTTCATAAAGAATATGTAAATCCATTGCGATTGGTTCATGGTCAATCTTTTCTTTAGCCATAGCAATCCAAATTTCATCATCTATGGATACCTCCGTATGAGGCGTTGCTTTGTGACCATTTACATGGATTAATTTTTCATCAAATAGCTTTACCATCGCTTTTCTTGGATACTTCGTATCTAATACTGCACCTAGTGTCACAATATCTGATGAGGTATCCCTTACAACTTTTAAATCACTTTCCGTAACGGGCCAAAGTATATCATCCGGTCTATGTGTCTTTCGTGCCATTACACACTCCTTTCTACGAGTTTTGGATCTCGTGGCATATAATCGAGGAATACACTTGGCGATGTACCCTGCCCTCGTTGAGATTCATGGGTATAGGTAATAACGAGTTCCTGTTTTGGCCTTGTAATCGCCACATAGAACAAGCGTTTTTCCTCATCTTCGTTTCCTTCGCGCAAGGACATAAAACTAGGGAATGTCCCTTGATTCATACCCGCTAAAAATACATGGTCAAACTCACTACCCTTAGCTTGGTGAACCGTAATAATCGGTATCTTAGACTGTTTACTCATCTGTTGTGGCTCACCGGCCGTCAAGGCAGCCAATTGCAAAATATGATTGAGACGAGCTAATCCCGTTGTGCCTTCATATTCCTTATCTAATGATTCCATAATACGATACAGATCTCGTATATGTTCAACCTTGGCCATTTCGCCATGACTCTTATAATAGTCTAGTACGCCCATTTGATTCATAATATAGGCCAATAACTTCGTAGGATTATCGGTATGCATCTTTCTTCGCAAGGTCGCCATTTGGGACGCAATCGTTGTGAAAGCAGCTTTATATTGATTAATAGCTACCATGCGGTCCGTCGTAGTGGGCACAATATTTTCATGAACCGCATAGATTAACAATTGGCCAGTAGCGATAATATCATCCATCGCATTATGGGTAGGCGTATGATTAATTGGAAAATGATTCGATAAAAATCCTAACTTATGATTTTCCAGCGTAGGATAGAACCGTCTAAAAATATCTAGTGTATCGTATACAGCCTTAAATTGAGGCTCTCCTAAATTATGACGCGCTAATTCGTGGCTTAAAATACTAATATCATAATTGACATTATGACCTACTATAATACGATTGTTAGAAAATTCTTTGAAAGCCTCCAATACGACCTTTGGACTTTCACCATGCTCTGCTAAATATGCATCCGTAAAGCCATGAACGAGCTGCGAAGTACCTACCGATTTTCCTGGATTAATAAATCGTTCAAATCGCTCTATTTCATTTCCATCTTTATCAATGCGCAGAGCTGCAATCTGAATAATTCGGTCTTCTGTCGTATCCGTGCCAGTGCTTTCTACATCGTATACTACGACTTCACCCGCCTCAAGACCAGCTACCAATTTAGCATATGGCTCGGCTTCAAAGATGGGCATATCCATAAAATCCGTCAATTTTAACCCTACACCCCGATTTTTAGGGCTTTCAATATCGCGAATACGCGCGTCACCAATTCCCGATACATAACGTTTAATAATACGTTTCGCACTGACCGCATCATTTGGATTCATCAAGAGCTTAAAATACGCCATGACATCCTTAATCTCCTGACGGCGGAAGAATTTATATTCATCGATAATCATAAACGGACGACGTTCCAATTCTGGTTTCTCTTGATTGTATCGTTCAAATTGCTCACTTAAACGCTGTGCCTTGCGGTTATCACGGACCAACACACCGATAGATGCATCCTTTGGAAGCGCACAAATACGGTCATAAATAAACTTTGCCTCCGTATATTCATTGCGGCAGCCTTTCACAAGAACGGGTGCACCATCCCTAGCACTATTGGCCTCAGGCATTTCATCATATACATCGCCTACCAGTTGAGGAAACATCGTTTGCAATGTTTTAAAAGCCATCGTGAACAAAGTGCGGTTAGAGCGATAGTTTTTATAGAATATGATTTTTAGAGGATTAAAATCACGAGTAAATGCCTCTAATAAACGGAACGGATCTGAGCCTCGCCATTCGTAAATAGTTTGGAAATAGTCGCCACACAAAAGGACGTGATTACCTTCCCATAACATTTCCATAACCTTATATTCTAAAGAGCCCGTATCCTGCATTTCATCGACGGAAATATATTGATAGCGACTGCGCCAACGTTCTCGAATATCAGGATTCTGAAATAATCGGTGAACACCACAGATTAAATCAGTAAAATCTACACCGTGAACCGATTGTAAACTTTCATCATAATGGGTAATCCATTCATGACCATGAGCCCAAAAGTCCGACAAGTCCTCAGTAGCAAGCGTATTGTAATTGTAAAATAATTTCTCTATTTGCTTAGATTGCTCCTGCTCTAAACGTTGTATCGTTCGTTTGTAATCATCTATGGTAGAGTCAGAATAGAATCCATACACAGAGCGATATTCCTTTACCACGCTAATAAGGCTAGCAAAGTTCATATCCCTCATATTTCTTGGTTTATACGGCAAATATAGTTCTTTACAATCCTCTTCATCAAATATGGTCACATCTGTATAAAGCGACTCATCTCGTTTGCCCTCTTGTTGAAGAACGTAAAAACAAAAGCTGTGGAACGTACTAATCTCCACAGCCTTTACAGGTTGGCCAACGAGGGATTCGATGCGCGACTTCATCTCTTGTGCCGCCTTATTGGTAAAGGTCATGCACAAAATCTGATGAGCCTCGCAGCGGCCACTTTCAATAATGTGAGCCACTCGATAAGCCAGTGTATTCGTTTTTCCCGTCCCAGCGGACGCCAACAAGAGGATATTTCTATCTAGTTCATCGATGACGCGTTGTTGTTCGCTATTGATAACCATGATATCCTCTCCTTATATTATAAGCCGTAGTATAGAGCGGCCAATGCCATCGGAATGGGGCCAAATAATACGGTTAAAGCCCACACACCAAAGCCAATATCCATGGGTATATGTAACACATAGATACATACCATGTATGTCACAATGCCTAGTGCAACATTGATGGCCACCTTTTTAATGGTGAAAAAAGCCAATTTCAATGCAATGACTATGACAAATACAGATATAATTGCCTCAGTCATAGGCGCTGCCAATAATGGCGCGAGTAATACGTTCATATTATCCTTTCATCTCCTGGCGGTTTACAACGGCACCGCCCAAGGTCAATTCATCGGCATATTCGATATCTCCACCTACAGGAACACCGCGTGCAATACGCGTTACCTTGATGCCCGTTGGTGCTAATAGGCGAGCCAAATATAAGGCCGTCGCCTCCCCTTCTACATCAGGGTCCGTTGCGAGGATTACCTCTTGTACGACGCCGTCGCGTAAACGAGCAATTAACTCTTTAACGCGAATATCTTCAGCACCGATGCCCTCTAAAGGTGACAAAGCGCCTTCTAGCACATGGTAGAGCCCCTTATAATCACCACTGCGTTCAATGGCGATCACATCACGAGATGTTTCAACCACCATAATCGTGGTTTGATCCCGATTAGGATTAGAGCAAAATTCACAAGGGTCCTGCGCAGATAGATTAAAACAGATAGAACAATGACGGGTTGCCCCTTTGGCTTCAACAATGGTATTGACCAATCGGTCCACCTCTTCTTGGGGCATCTCTACAAGATGGTATGCCAAGCGACGGGCAGATTTTGATCCGATACCTGGCAATCTGCGCAACTGTTCTACGAGCCGTTCTAATGCGTTTGTCATTTAGAATAAACCTGTTGGCAAGTTAAGACCACCTGTTACCTTGCCCATTTCTTGAGACAATAGGTCATCTACTTTTTTGCTTGCTTCATTAACAGCAGCCATTACCAAATCTTCAAGCATTTCCACATCTTCAGGATCAACTGCAGAAGGGTTCAATTTCAAAGATTCAATCATCTTTTCACCATTCATAACAACGGTAACAGCGCCGCCACCTACAGATGCTTCTACTGTACGAGTTTTTAACTCTTCTTGCATTTTTTTCATGTCAGCTTGCATTTTTTGAACTTTTTTCATCATGCC
>JAIITD010000070.1 GCA_022737715.1 Veillonella sp. | reverse complement strand
GGCCTGTAGTATTGGCTAAGCCCTTTAATACCTCTCCTAAAAAATAGAACAGGCCTGTTTTATTTCTAAATACACCCTATTAACGTATTCCTCAAATTAGAACAGGCCTGTTCTATTTCTAAATACACTCTATTAACGTGTCCCTCAAATTAGTACAGGCCTGTTCTATTTCTAAAACACACTCTATTAGTGCGTCCTAAAATTAGTACAGGCCTGTAGTATTTTAAAACCACCTATTTACGTTCAAAGTGAGCGGATAACATGGATCCAATTACTCTTTCAATTTTAGAGTTTGTAATATCTGGACCTTTGAATAGGATCAACATTACGTCGTCAGAGTTGTCTTGTTTAGATACCATCAACACACCGCTACCACGAGCGCCATTATCGTCGTAATCTTTTGCAACGATAATCATGTTGAGGTAATGGTCTTTCATATATGTGTAAACTTTGCTTTGTTTAGCAGAGTTACCGATGCTGCTCGCCATGCCCATAGCACGATTGAATACGATAGTATTCGCATTGTGCGGGTTGTTGCGAAGTTGTTGTTTTTCTTCATCGTTTAGTGGCAATAGGTTAACCATCATGGATTCGCCCATGCGGCCACGAAGCATAGCCGGCATTGTTTCACGCACATCTGCAGGAATGTCGTTGCTAGGGTTTAGTTTCAAATCCTTAGGCACTGTCATGTACAATGTACCCTTACTGTTTTGGCCTTGTACGGTTTTACTATTGTCGATAGCGCCCATTGTAAACGTATCTTTGATGATTTCCATTTGTACGCCTAATGGTTTTTCAGGTACGCCACGGCTAGCCATTTGAATATCGCCAGATTTAGTTTTCTTAATCGTTTCTACAGACCAAGTTGCACCAGGTTTTCCTTCATCGCTAGGAGATGTCAACGCAGCAGGAACTTCTTTAGCACCTGTAAATACATAGGTTTGTGCTGGCACAATTGTATCAGGAGCACCGGACTTATTGAATACGGCACCATATAATACATTTGGCACAACAGTAGAACCAATTTTCAAATTATTGTTTTCTTGGCTTTCAACATCAAAGTTAATATTGCCAGCAAATGTTACATCTGGATTATGGTTAATCACAACAACGGTACCTGGCTGTGGAATCATGACAGGACCATTTGGCGCTGCAAAAGCAGCTGTGGCCATGGATGCCCCAAGTGCTGTTAAGACTAACGCGCGTTTTAATACATTACATTTCATTATTATTCTCCTAGATTTGGATAACTCTCTAATCTATATTTATAAACTATATTTCTAAGGTAACCTCTGGCAAGCACGATAAGATTTCGATGGCTAAACTACGCGTATCAGGGGTGCAACGCACCATACAGAGCCCCGTTTTATCTACGCTAGTCATAACGCCTACATATTCATAGCCTTCTAAGATGCGATTTACATAATTTGTATGTTTCGGATCTATGTGAAAGTACAAATACCCTTCCTCGCCCGTACCGCTATACGAAGGCGGTTCAGGAAAACCTGACAGTGAGCGAGACGGCATCAGTGGTTCTAGATGTTCGCGTAATGGTGTCGTCTCATCAGATGTCATTTCATCAGGTATAGACATTGCAATAGTATTTTCATGTACCATGTTACTCTGCTTTCACCTTGCATTCGCGGCGCATCATGGAGTATGGTTCCAATTTTGTATCCATATACAAACGAACCTTCATTTGCGCATGAGGTGCTACATCGATAGGATTACCATCTTCGTCTGTCATTTTTTCGATAACGGCCTCTACGAGTTCACCCTTAGGTTGGCAGAATTCTACCTTGTCACCTACCTTGAAATTGTTGCGTTGTTCAAGGTCCACATATTTTTCCTCATCGTTATAGCCAAGCACTAAGCCGATGAAGTCATGAGTTTGGGTATTCGTAGATTTGCCGTAATTTTGAGCGCTTTCATCAGGACGACCATTAGCAAAGCCATCTGTGTAAGGGCGATGAGAGATTTTTTCCAATTCTGCAATCCATTCTGGACGAACGTACCAGTTTTCACGTTCTTTCAAATATGTATCGATAGCTGTGCGGTACACCTTAGCTACCGTTGCACAATAGTGAACGGATTTCATGCGGCCTTCGATTTTAAGACTGTCGATGCCTGCTTCGTACAATTCAGGAATGCGATGAATGAGGCATAAATCCTTAGAGTTAAAGATATATGTACCATGTTCATCTTCTTCGATAGGGTAATATTCGCCAGGGCGATTGGATTCTACAATGCTGTATTTCCAACGGCAAGATTGAGAGCATTGACCGCGGTTAGCATCGCGTGTACCTGTCATGTAGTTAGACAATAAGCAACGGCCAGAATAAGAAATACACATGGAACCATGTACGAAGGATTCGATTTCGATATCCACATGTTCCTTCATCTCTTTAAGATCTGCTACAGATACTTCGCGAGCCGCTACGACGCGCGCTGCGCCAAGCTCTTTCCACATTTGCACAGTATGCCAGTTCGTCGTGGATGCTTGTGTACTTACATGAAGTTCAAGGCCTGGTGCTACCCGTTTTGCCAAGCTAAAAATCCCCATGTCGGCCACGATAATCGCATCGACACCGATACTTTCAAGAAATTTCAAATAGTCCTCAAGACCTTCAAAGTCCTCATTATGAGGAATAATATTACATGTAACGTGGATTTTTTTGCCATGTTCATGTACGAATTGAACGGCTTCCTTCAATTCTTCGTCGGAAAAATTGGAGTTACCCGCACGCAAACCAAATCGTTTGCCTGCACAATAAACGGCATCCGCACCATAGCGAATAGCCATTTTTAACTTGTCCATATTACCTGCTGGACAAAGTAATTCCATAAAATGATCTGCCATTATTTGTTGTGTCCTTTCCACACACTTACACTCATGCCATCCCCCATCGGGTAAATGGTGGTGTTAAATAATTCTTTATTTTCTACATATGCTAAATACGCTTGTAATCGCTTAACAATAGTTTTGAATCGATGCGGAGCCTCTTTATCGCCACGCACATAGCCTCTAAAGAGAACATTATCGGCAAGGATGACGCCACCTTCTTTCACATGAGGCAATATGACCTCTAGCTGATTAAGGTATTGTCCCTTAGGGCCATCGAGAAATACGAGATCATATTCACCTTTGATTTGCGTTAATACGTCCTTCGCATCACCTTTAATCAATGTAATTTGATCCTTGTACGCCGATTGACCGATATAATATTTAGCCATTTCGTGTCGCACTTCATCAAGTTCAATGGATGTTATCCGCCCGCCTCGTTCAATAAGAGGTGCCATCAGTAATGTAGAGTAACCAATGGCGGTGCCCACCTCTAGCACAGAGGTGGGCCGGTATAATCCAATCAATTCTTCAAATAAATGTACCTCAGATTCCCGAAGGATAGGCACATTATTAATCATCGCGTAAATACGCTGCTCATTTAATATCTCATTTAATTCCATAAAATGTATTATAAATTCCCGCTATATATTTGACTATGAAAGTAATCATATACGCACAAGGTATGTGCGTATATGACAAGCTAATACAATATAATAGTTTACAGTATCTAGATACACTAATTATCTATCAAGACCGCCTCGATTATTGCCAGAAGAAGGTGCTGTTTGAGTGCTAGGTCTTATCACACGAGGTTCCTCCACTGCTGGTGCCGATTGAACTGGTGCCGATTGTTGTGGAATAACCTGTTGCATACTTTCTGGTATTTGGCTAGACGATGATGTGGTAGCCGGTTGTTCAGATGCCGCCGGTGCTGCTGGCATAGGCGTTACTTGAGTGGCAGCCGGTACTGTAGTTGGCGTATATGTATACGTTGGTTCTACATCTACATATTGAGAATCTGCCGCTACAGCCTCAGCAGAGCTGTAGTTGTAATCCGGTTCGGATGTAGCCGCTACGTCATAGTTAGGACCAGCTTGTGCCAATGCAGGTGCTTGACCTTGATTGGAAGAGCCTGCACTTGCTTGTTCACCACCATAGATTTTTTCGACCTCAGCCAAATGTTCAGCATACGTTTTAGAGAAATGGTTATGACCATCTTTATCTGCTACAAAGTATAGATAATCAGTATCTTCCGAATGAAGAACAGCATCTAATGCCTTTTTACCAGGATTTGCAATCGGTCCTGGTGGCAAGCCTTTACTTACATATGTATTATAAGGGCTTTGTAATTGTGTATCACCGATGGTTACATTTTCCTTTGCATAACCAAGTACATACGAAATGGTTGCATCAGATTGCAATGGAATACCATGAGCTAGTCGTTTCTTAAATACACCAGCAATAGTTGGACGGTCCGCATCATATAATGATTCACGTTCAACAATAGACGCCAAAGTTACAAAATCATGAATACTCATGTGTTGTGCTTGAATTTGCTTTTTCACGGCTGGTGTTAAATAGCGATTCATTTGTTCAGACATCATCAAAATGACATCCTTTGGCGTAGCGCCAACTGGCACCTCATACGTGCTTGGGAACAAGAAACCTTCTACAGGATATGTAGTCGGTTTTGTGCCCTTCATATATGGATATGGGACAAATGTTTTTGCCTCTGCCAAGAAATCAGAAGCTTTCATAATTTGAGCTTTTTCAAGAGCAATGGCGATATCCCCTACTGTATAGCCTTCGGGAATCGTTAATTTAATGGACTCAACATGTCCTTCTTGTAATAAGTTAATTAATTCATGGACCGATACCTTATTTGGAATCTGGTAGTGACCAGACTGTAATTTTGAACCGGTTCCACTAAGAGCTAACCATAATTTAAATACCTGTGTAGACCGAATTAGCCCATGTTCATAGAGCATATCGGCAATCTCTGTTCCTGTTGCATCCTTACCTATTACGAGGACTTGAGATCCTCCGTCATCGTTAAAGGTATTCGGTACAAAATAAGATGCACCTAAAGCACCGCCACCAAGTATGGCAAGGCTAAGAACACCGACGGAAACATATTTTAAGGCCTTTCTCATGGATGAGTTCCTTTCTATTACAAACCATTGTATATCATCTCATTATACCATATTAAAGGCTTTCGATGTATCTATTCTTTTATATTATCTATATATCAAATAGCCATGAGTCAATTACTACACAAGGCTCTATAATTACAAAAAAGACTCTAGCATAACAACCGTTATACTAGAGTCTTTGGAGATTAGGAATTATTCCTCTTCCCCCATTGATTCGTACATATTTACCAATGCTTCGAAGTTTTCATCATCTTCATCCAATGGAACGTATTCTTCTACGCCTTCATCGTTTGTTTCGATACGAGCCAAAATCATATATGTATCATCTTGGCCTTCATGTTCTTCATCTTGTACATGAACAAGTACAGCGTACTCTTGACCTTCATGGTTCAAGATAACGTCTTCTGTAAAATATTGTTTGTTACCATCTTCATCTTCAAATTCAAGATAGAAAACTTCGCCTTCATAATTTTGATCAACCATGGGTAATCCCTCCTTTATTATGTATATAAAAACCGATATAACCTTCGCATTAGATACCTATGCGAATTAAGATTTACTAAATTGTAGTCTGTCTAAATAGCCTTGTAAAATAACGACAGCAGCCATTTTATCGATGACGCCCTTTCGCTTCTTACGGCTCACATCCGCTGCGATTAGTTGACGTTCAGCCATAACCGTAGATAAACGTTCATCCCAAAATGTAACAGGCAAATCGATAACGGCCTTCATCTTTTCGACGAATTCCTCCGTCTTTTCAGCGCGATCACCCTTGGTGCCGTTCATATTCTTCGGCATGCCTACTACGAGCTCATGCACTTCGTATTCTGAAATCAATTCACGCAATCGGTTAAAGTCATTTTCTAAGGATGTACGACGAATCGTTTCTATACCTTGAGCAGTCATCAATAGCGCATCACTACAGGCGATGCCAATGGTACGACTGCCCACGTCTAATGCCATAATTCTCATTATAGTTGTTTAGCCTTTGCGTATTCTTTTAATAATTCTTCGATTAAATCATCGCGTTCTAAACGGCGAATATCACTACGTGCATTATTATAGCTTGTAATGTACGCTGGATCCCCAGAGATAAGATAACCTAAGATTTGATTGATAGGATTATATCCTTTTTCTTGAATAGATTTATAAACGCGAGTTAATACCTCTTCGGCAGTCATCGGTTCATCGTCTACTTTACGGAATAACATAGTTTCATCTGAAACCTTCATGGGTATCCCTCCTTTGTATGAATGGGCCACTTAAGTGGCCCACATATATGTATTGTATGTTTCTATTATAGCATATGCAAGATATACATCTAAAATGTATTATGATTATGCGTTAAGAGCTTCCTTAACAGCTTCGCCAGCTGCTTTTAATGCATCCATCAATTTAGCTGGCTCTTTACCGCCTGCTTGCGCCATATCTGGACGACCACCGCCATTACCACCAGCTACTTGAGCTGCTGCTTTAACGATATTACCAGCTTTTACGCCTTTACCGACAACATCTTTGGAAACTTTACATACAAAGTTTACCTTGTCATCGCCCATAGCGGCACCTACGAGTACTACGCCAGAACCATCTAGTTTATCAAGGCCCATATCAGCGAAATCACGCAATTCATCAATAGAGGATGCTTTCACAGACGCAGCAACAAATGCTACATCGCCAATCATAACCTTACCAGCTACGATATCAGCAGCACCTGCAGCAGAAACCTCTTTGCGAATTTGGTCTAATTCTTTAGCTGTTTCCTTAGCCTCAGCCAATACTTGGTGCAAACGTTCTTCTACTTGTGCAGGTTTAGTTTTTAATTCACCAGCAATGCGTTCGATAGTCAAACGATCGTGTTTTGCTGCATCAAGAGCGGCACGACCTGTAATCGCTTCAATACGACGTACACCAGAACCGATACCGGATTCAGATGTTAAACGGAAGGAACTGATGAAAGCTGTATTGCCTACATGGGAACCGCCGCACAATTCAACGGAGAAGCCAGGAACCTCTACTACGCGAACTACGTCGCCATATTTATCGCCAAAGAGTGCCATAGCACCTTTTGCTTTTGCTTCGTCCATAGACATTTCAGCAATAGCAAGGTCTGTAGCCTTAAGGATTTCTTCATTTACAAGGGCTTCGATTTGATCAAGTTCCTCTTGTGTTACAGGAGAGAAATGAGTGAAATCGAAACGCAAGTAATCTGGTGTTACCAAAGAACCTGCTTGGTTAACATGTTCACCAAGTACGCGTTTTAATGCAGCATGTAACAAGTGAGTTGCTGTATGGTTACGAGCCATCGCTGCACGACGTGCTATATCAACTTCAAGTGTTACGTCGTCGCCTTCAGAGATGGAACCTTCTACAACAGTACCGATGTGATATACAGTCCCTTCAGGCAAGCGTTTTGTATTATGAACCTCTACCTTACCCATTGGACCTACGATGAAGCCTGTATCGCCTAATTGACCGCCCCCTTCAGCATGGAATGGAGTAGTGCGTACGATAACGGTGATTTCATCGCCATCAACTGCAGTTTGCAAGCGTTCAGAGCCTTTACCGAGCATCAATACAGAGGATGCAGTTTCCGCTTCATTTTCTACAAGTTCTTCATCTTTTAAGAATGTAATATCTGGTGTAGCTACCTTTGCATCTTCTTTTACGCGAGCTTCACGAGCGCGTTCGCGTTGTTCTTTCATGGCAGCGTCAAAGCCTTCATGGTCGATTGTAAAACCGCGTTCGGATGCGATTTCTTCTGTTAATTCCCAAGGGAATCCATATGTATCATATAGTTTGAATACTTCTGTACCAGGAACTACGGTTGCTTTTTCAGCAGCTAATGTATCGATCAAGGAGTTCAATAATTCAAGACCTTGTTCCAATGTTTGGTTAAAACGTTCTTCTTCGTTTTGAACTACGCGTTTAACGAAGTCTTGTTTTTCAGCAATGGATTTGATACCAGGACCAAGAATATCTACAACTACATCGATAAGCGGCGTTAAGAATAGACCTTCGATACCAAGCAAACGGCCATGACGTACAGCGCGACGCAAGATACGACGCAATACATAACCGCGACCTTCATTGGATGGCAATACACCATCGGAAATCAACGCGGTCACAGCACGTGCATGGTCAGCGATAACTTTCAAGGATACATCTGTATTTGGGTCTTCGTTATACTTAACACCAGCCCGTTTTGCAGTCGCTTCTATGATTGGGAAGATCAAATCTGTTTCAAAGTTTGTTTTGCAGTGTTGCAATACGGAAGCCAATCGTTCAAGACCGGCGCCAGTATCGATATTTTTATGTTGCAATGGTTCATAAGAACCATCTGGCATTTTATTGAATTGAGTGAACACGAGGTTCCAAATTTCAAGGTAACGGTCACAGTCACAACCAGGTGCACAGTTAGGATCATCACAACCATGTTCAGGGCCTTGGTCGAAGAAGATTTCGCTATCTGGACCGCATGGACCTTCACCGATTTCCCAGAAGTTATCTTCAAGGCGTGTAATGTGGCTTTCTTCTACACCACAATCATTGTGCCATGTGTCATATGCTTCTTGGTCATCTGGATATACAGTGACATATAATCT
>JAIITD010000069.1 GCA_022737715.1 Veillonella sp. | reverse complement strand
TTCTTAACAGGTTCCGGTACAAACTCCAACGTATTGTTTGGACCACTTCAAATCGCAGCAGCTCAAGGCTTAAACCCTGTTGGTTATGAAGATCTTGGCTTCTGGTTAGCAGCTGTTAACTCCGGTGCAGCTGGTATCGGCAAAATGTTGTCCCCACAATCCATCGCGATTTCTATTGGTGCCGTAGGTCCTGCTTTGAAAGCATACCTAGAAAACCACAAAGAAATCAATGCTGAAGAAGCTCACAACTTAGAACATGAAATCGAAGCAAGTGTTATCATGAACAGCGCGTTCAAATACTTCATCATCTTCATCATCATGCATGGTTGTATCTCCTTCTTCGGTCAACATTTCATCCATGAAATTCATCACATGTTCTTCTAAGAATTAGTGAATCCAAAAGAACAGCTCATTCGTGAGCTGTTCTTTTTATTTTTACATACAAATAAGCAATACCTCTATTGAACCGACCCCTTAATGTTAGACCAAAAATCTTAATGTTAAGGAGGTCGGTTTTTCTATGGCTAAATATAGCTTTACATTTAAATTAAAAGTCATTACCGCATATCTAAATAGCGAGGGTGGATATAGCTCTTTAGCTAAGAAATACGGTGTAAAGGATGCAACGCAAGTTCTGCGTTGGGTTAATGCATTTAAAGAATTTGGTAAAGATGGTTTATGTCGAAAACGAAATAATACAAGATATACTTCAGAATTTAAGCTAGCTGTGGTAGAGTCATACTTAACTAGTGAACTATCATATCGGCAAATTGCATTTCAATATGGTCTAAATAATCCTTCATTAGTAACTCGTTGGAAATTGGAGTTTATGAAATATGGGGCCAATGCTTTTGTCGATCGACCGAAAGGACGAATACCTACCATGAGTCGAACAGATGAAAAAGCAAAGATTAGCACACATACTAAATCTCGTAACCAAAAGAAGAAAAAAGAATTAACACCAGATCAAGCTCGTATTTTAGAACTGGAAAAACAATTACGCTATGCTCAAATAGAGAATACTTATTTAAAAGAATTGAGGAGATTGCGCATCGAGGATGCTCGGAAAATGAAAGAGCAGCAAGAATCATTAGCAGTCTCCGAAGAGAATTCAAACTAACTGAGATTCTTGCTGCCTTATGTTTTCCAAAAGCAACGTATATGTACTGGCAACAGCGCTTTGACCGAGTAGATCCAGATTTACAAATACGAATAGCTATTGAAGATATTCGTAAAGACCATCCCCACTATGGATATAGAAGGTTGTTACCCTTGTTGCAATCACGAGGTATTGTTATTAATAAGAAACGATTGCAACGAATTATGCAAAAGTTTAATCTGCAAGTAATAGCATTCTCCCGTAAGAGCCGAAAATATAACTCATATAAAGGTGTTAAAGGGCGGATTGCACCTAATCGCATCAAGCGTAGATTCCATTGTAGTCAACCACATCAAAAAATTACTACAGATACAACTGAATTTAAATATTATGAAATAGATGCAAATGGTGCTTTGAAAGTCAGAAAACTATACTTAGATCCATTTATGGATTTATATAATCTTGAAATTATCAGTTTTAGTATAAGTCCTACACCATCGGCTGAGTCCATACTTTCAGCACAACAACAAGCGATTGAAAAGACTGCCGATGCTAAGTATCGGCGAACATTTCATTCTGACCGTGGCTGGGGTTACCAAATGAAAACGTATCAATATAATTTAAAAGTGCATAATATATTCCAAAGTATGTCTAGAAAAGGTAATTGTCTCGACAATTCACCAATGGAAAATTTCTTTGCCATCTTAAAACAAGAACTGTATTATGGCAATACCTTTCATAGCTATGATGAATTAAAAGAGGCGATTGAAAACTATATTATGTATTACAATACTAAACGAATTAAGGAGAAATTGAACTGGCTAAGTCCAGTTGACTATCGTTTAGCTACTATTGCAGCATAAAAAATTCCGAGCAACTAGTTTAAGTTACTCGGAATAATAAGTCTAACTTTTTGGGGTCACTACATATTACACACACATAAATCTATAGCTTTTTCTCATTAATCATGTTACAATACACCTTGTTAAATAGATAAAATTAAATGCAGTCTGCGAAGTGCGATTCGCAGGCTTTTATTGTCTTATTTCAAAATGGGAGGATTCTATGACTCAAAATAGTTCTGCTAAGGTCCCATTTATCTTAGTAGTATTTCTTGGACTGTTAACAGCAATCACTCCGCTAGCAACAGATCTTTATTTACCAGCGTTACCAATTATGCCGGGTGAGCTGAATACGACGGCATCTAATATTCAAATGACTATTGGTGTCATGACCTTCGGTGTCGCATTAGGTCAATTATTTGGTGGTCCTATTAGCGATACGATGGGGCGTAAAACACCACTTATCATAGGCAATCTACTTTGTGTTATATCTAGCGTTATCTGTGCCTATGCACCAAGTATCGAAATACTATTACTAGGAAGATTCCTACAAGGGTTAACTGGCTCCGTAGGCGTTGTAATTGCTAAGGCTATCGCTCGAGACTTTGCATCTGGTCAAGAATTGACTAAGCTATTTGCCCTACTTATGATGGTTAATGGTCTTGCGCCAGTGCTTGCCCCTCTTGTAGGTGGTCAATTGTTACTCTTCACTACATGGCGTGTTATTTTTATAATTTTAGCAATATTCTCTGCTATTTTATTGGTAAGCTCACTTCTTTTCCGTGAAAGTTTACCAAAAGAAAAGCGCATCACTGGTGGTATTGCTACATCTATGAAAAACTATATCACCCTTATAAAGGATAAACCATTCTTAGGGCAAAGTCTTATTCAACTATTTGCATTCGGTGCTTTTTTTGCGTATATCTCTGGTTCATCCTTTGTATACCAAAATATATTTCAACTATCGGCGCAAGAATTTAGCTATCTATTCGGTATAAATAGTTGTGGTATCATCCTCGCCAGTGCTATCAGTAGTAGAGTAAGTAATATTATCACAGATCGTCAATTATTAACATTCAGCCTATGGCAACTCACCATCGGCTCATTGCTATTCTTAGTAGCCATGCTATTAGAATGGCCACTTATTCCCGTTACCACCGTACTATTCTTTACAGTTTGTACGGTATCCTTATTTGGTTCGGCCTCCTTCTCCATGGCCATGTCTAAATACGGAAAAATGGCAGGAAGCGCTTCAGCCGTACTAGGATTTGCTAGCATGTTCTCAGCAGGGATTGTATCTCCAATCGTCGGCCTTGGCGGAGAATATACAGGTGTCCCTATGGGGATTACCATGCTCGTATGTAGCGCACTATCATTGCTCTGCTTATATGGTTTAGTAAATAAAAACAAATAACATCATAGCTAAATATTAAAAAAGACTACCTATATCACAAGCGTTATTAAACGCTAAGATATAGGTAGTCTTTTTGTATAAATTTTATTATATTACTTTCAAAAGGAGTACTATAATAACAATTATTCGAACATTGTTGCTAACAACAATTTCAATCGGTTTGCTTGGTTTACCGCACTTGAACCTGGGTCATAATCGATAGCTGCAATACGCACATCCGGATAGGCCTCAGATAATGTTTTTACCATGCCTTTACCACTAACGTGGTTAGGTAAGCAGCCAAATGGTTGCAAGCAAACGACTTGTTTAGCACCTTTTTCAATGAGGTCAATCATATCACCTGTAAGGAACCAACCTTCACCACATTGGTTACCAAGGTCAATATAATGGGCTGCCTCTTTTGCAACCTTCGTCATACGTTGCAATGGATCAAAATGCTTGGATGCAGCAACGGCCTTCGCATATGGCAAGCGGTATAATTCTAATGCTTCACGAGCCAAAGAGCCAAAGAAACCAGAAAGCCATGTACCATCTAAGTGTTTAGCACGATATGTACTATCCATAGCACAGTACAAGAAGAAGTCTAACAGACCGGAGGTTACAACCTCGCCGCCTTCTTTTTCTATGAGTTCATTGATATGGTTGTTCGCACTTGGATGGAACTTAACGTAGATTTCACCTACCACGCCAACACGAGGTTTTGGTTTGGATTTATCCACCGGTAAATTATCAAAGTCTTCGATGATGTTCTTAATATATTTACTATATTGGAATATATTAGCCTTTGTAATGCGTTCTCGTAATTTCTTAACCCAATAATCACACAATGCATCTGCGGATCCTGGATTAATTTCATAAGGGCGCGTAGCCAATACACATTGCATCAACGCATCACCGTATACTACGGCTTGAATCATGCGATGTAAGAAGGATTTAGTCAACTTAAAGCCAGGTTGACGTTCCATATCACTCGCATTAAGCGACAAGATTGGAACTTGTTTCATACCTGCATCGATGAGGGCTTTACGCAAATAACCAATATAGTTGGTAGCACGACAACCGCCACCAGTTTGAGAGATGATAACAGCTGTTTTATTAATATCGTATTTACCAGATAATAAAGCACTCATCAATTGGCCTACAACGATGATAGCAGGATAACATGCATCATTATTGATATATTTTAGACCGATTTCCACATCTTCACGAGTTGGAGCAGGCAACATATCAAAGTCATAACCTTCAGACTTAAGCACCGGTTCCAATAATTGGAAATGAAGAGGTGACATTTGAGGCACCAAAATTTTGTATGTCTTACGCATTTCTTCGGTAAAGACAACGCGTTCATAATCATAGGCTGGTGTATCATCAACCACAGTCTCTACAGGAGCTTCTGGATTATGATGTTTACGCATACTCCGTTCCATTACAGATTGCAACGAACGCAAGCGAATCGTAACAGCACCTAAGTTCGTACCTTCATCAATTTTGAGCAATGTATGGATTTTATGCTTTGCAGATAAGATATCTTTTACTTGGTCTGCCACAATAGAATCAAGACCACAACCGAAGGAGTTCAACTCAACAATTTGGAACCCTTCTGTACGGCTTACGAATTCAGCTGCGTGATATAGACGACTATGGTAAGACCATTGGTCTACAACGCGAAGATGTTTAATATCCTTACCTAATGGCGCTACACCATCTTCGGTAAGAACCGCCATACCAAGAGACGTAATGAGCTCAGGAATACCATGATTAATACCGGAATCTAAGTGGTATGGACGACCAGCCAATACGATGGTAGGCACTTGTTCGGCTACCAAACGAGATACGGTTTTCTTTGTCATTTCACGGTAATCAGCTTTACATTTTTCTTGTTCAGCCCATGCAGTATCAACAGCACTAGAAATTTCAGATTTAGAGAAAGGTAACTCTTTTAAGGCTTTCACCAACGCAGGCACCAATGATTTCTTATCCGCCAATGGTAAGAATGGTGCATAAAACGGTGTTTTCCCCATCACATCTTGCATATTATTTCGAATCAATTCTGGATAAGAAATAACCATAGGACAATGGTAATTATTGTCTCGGCTGAACTCCTTTGGACCATGCTGAATACATGGATACCAGATCAAATCAACTTGAGCTTGAGCAAGATCACGAATATGACCGTGAACGGCCTTAGCAGGATAACATGCCGTATCAGATGGGATCGTATCAATCGCCTTATTATATTGATCCTTCGTCGTATAATCAGACAATACCACTTCGCAACCTAATTGATGGAAGAATGTAAACCAGAATGGGAAATCTTCGTACATATTGAGGACGCGAGGAATACCAATACGCAATTTACCTTCAAATTCAGGAATATTTTTCTTTAGGAAGTAATCAAAATAACGGCGTAATTTAACTTCTACCATATTAGGTACAGGCTTATGTTTCTCTTGAATCATATCACCCGCACCACGGTCACAACGATTACCTGTTACATAAGTACGACCATCGGAAAATGCATTAATCGTTAGCATACAGTTATTGGAGCACAATCCACAGTTGCGCATGGATGTAGATACTTGCAATGATTTCAAGCCCTCCACATCTAGCAATGAACTATGTTGATTTTGTAATTCCTCTGCTGTTTCAGAAGCAAGTAATGCCATCCCATACGCACCCATCAAGCCGGATACATCAGGACGAATTACTTCGACGCCCATCAATTTTTCAAAGGCGCGAAGCACTGCTTCATTATAGAATGTACCACCTTGTACGACGATGTGATCACCTAATTCTTTAGGGTCTTTTACCTTAAGCACCTTGTACAATGCATTTTTAATAACAGAGTACGCAAGGCCTGCGGCAATATCCGGTACAGTAGCGCCTTCTTTTTGCGCTTGTTTTACCTTGGAGTTCATAAATACGGTACAACGGGAACCCAAGTCGATTGGCATAGGTGCCAACAAACCTTCCTTAGCAAATTGCTCAATCGGCAAACGCAAGGATGTAGCAAAGGTATCGATGAAAGAACCACAACCAGAGGAGCAAGCTTCATTCAATACGATGTCTTCGATATAGCCATCGCGTACCTTTGTACACTTCATATCTTGACCGCCAATATCCAAGATAAAGGATACATCAGGGCAGAAGAATTGAGCAGCTCGATAATGGGCGATTGTTTCTACTTCCCCAATATCGATGCCAAGAGCGCGTTTCAAGAATGCTTCGCCGTATCCTGTTACACCAGAATGAGCGATGTAAGCCCCTTTTGGCAATAAGCTATAGATTTTCTCAATGAGTTCTTGAGATTTTTCTAATGGTTTGCCATGATTTGGACCATAGTGAGAGAAGATGATTTCATTCTTACTATTGATTAACACGACTTTCAACGTCGTAGAGCCCGCATCAATACCAAGGTAACATGGACCTTCGGCATCTTTAATATCACCCTTTGGTGTTACCGCCTTAGCGTGACGTGCGCGGAATGCTTCTAATTCTTCTTCATTCTTAAACAACGGATCAACACGATCGGTAGCTTCCATTGGTACACCAATAAGCGCACCAATTTCTTTTGTTAATTCACCAACCGTAATATCACGGCACTCATCATTCATGAGGGCTGCGCCTAGAGCAATAAACAACTCACCATTTTCAGGGATGATACGATGAGCTTCATCAAGTTCCAATGTGTCACAGAAACATTGACGTAATTCGGATAGGAATGTCAATGGACCACCAAGGAATGCTACATTACCTTCGATTTTATGACCACACGCAAGGCCTGCAATTGTTTGGTTTACAATAGCTTGAAATACGGACTTCGCAATATTTTCATGAGATGCACCTTGGTTTAGCAACGCTTGCACGTCTGTTTTCGCAAATACGCCACAACGAGCAGCAATTGGATAGATAGTATCCGAATTCATCGCTAATTGATTAAGACCGGATGCATCAGTTTGCAATAATGTTGCCATTTGATCTATGAAAGCACCTGTACCACCGGCACAAGAACCATTCATGCGATGTTCTGCAGTACGACCTAGGTAAGTAACCTTAGCATCTTCACCACCAAGCTCGATAATAACATCTGTTTGTGGGTACAATGCTTTTATCGCCTTTGTTTCGGCAATTACTTCTTGTACAAAAGGTATACGCACCTTATCAGCCATCGCCATACCGCCAGAACCTGTAATTGCTACATGTACTTTTGCATCTTCATAGCCCACTTGAGCCTCTTGTAGCAATGTATGAACAGTATCCAAAATATTGGCGTAATGTCGGATATATTTTTTATACAAATAATTATCTTGTTCGTCCAACAAAACGACCTTGACCGTTGTAGAGCCAACATCGATCCCCATACGTAAGGATTTTTGCATATATACCTCTCTTGAAAAAATGAAGAATTGGCACGCTCGCACCATGTTTCTTCATACCTTTAAGTAAAAGTTAAATAATAAAGCTTTTAACTACACATCTAAAAAATTAAATATTAAATATATTATACAACAAACAGAGATTAATTCTAGGTTTTACCATATTCCAATGTGGTATATAGAACATGACTATTCCTAATAAAATATATAGAACTCTATATGTCGTGTATCTTTTATTATACCACTTTAAGGTGAAAAATATTGTGCGTAAAGATACATTCTAAAATAAAAAAGAAGTACATAAAACGGTACTAAGATGGTTCCCCGTACTACTACGTAATATACCTAATAGCTAAAATCAAACTTAGTACCGTTATAAATATCGCTCTATATAATAAACAATCTAATCAAAATCAAAAGATTCAATTATAAAGTTGACGTTGTTTGCTCCACAGAAATAGTTACAGGTGCTGATAATTTAGCCTCTAACCAAGCTTTTATTCGTTCCGAATCTGCATCAGATACAGTGGACGTGGTATAGATAATCACCATATAGCGATTCGCTTTAGGCTGTTCTAAATTATCTATCAAAGGCATGCCTTCCACTCTGCTTACAAACGGGAATAACGCCTTTGCTTCAGCTTCTGTCGTTTTCATAGTGTTTATAGTTTCACTTACTAGTTGATAAGTCGGCTGGTACAGATTACTCAAGTTTTTATATGTTCCAAGATTCTCTGAAGATTTATTCAAGTTCGTCTTATCCACAGCAGATTTTTGCTCATCTACGCTATTAACAAATCGTAATGTATAAGGTTGCAAGTACTCATCTTTCTGTAACTTATCATCCAACTGGGCTCGCTCCTCTGAAGTCACAGGAGCTCCTATAACTACTATGTCTAC
>JAIITD010000068.1 GCA_022737715.1 Veillonella sp. | reverse complement strand
TTACAAATTTCGAGCGCAGGTGTGCCGATTGCCATCTCCATTTTGACGGCAGAACGATTAGCATTACACGACTTTGGTGGCGCTAAGCGAGTATTCAATATTTCTTTCACAATGCTAACCATTACGGGCTTTATCGCCAGCTTGGCCATGTACTTTGGCGCAGATTGGCTAATCTCGAGCGGTCTCATTGCTGAAAGCCGTGCCTACTACTCTATCATCGCACTTGCTCCGGCAGTATTCTTTGTAACTTGGATTTCCTGTTTCCGCGGCTATATCCAAGGTTATGAAATGATGACCCCAACGGCGGTCAGCCAAATCGTAGAACAACTATTGCGCGTTATCGTCATGCTCGGTGCAGCGGCTATCTTATTGCCATATGGTCTACCGGCTGCAGCTGGCGGTGCTAGCCTAGGCGCTGGCGTCGGTGCCTTTGGTGCCTTCCTCGTGCTCTTGTACTATTACTACAAATTGCCTAAGTCTAGTAATACTGGTGAAAGCTATGATGGTCCGCGCGAATCGGCTAAAGAAATTTTGTCGCGACTGTTATCGTTGTCCATTCCAATTTCCTTAGCCAGTATCATGTTACCGTTAACGGCAAATCTTGATTTGCTCATCGTACCACGTCGTCTATTAGACGCCGGTTTCCCGATGAACGAGGTAACAGAACTATTCGGTTACCTTACAGGTATGGCAGTACCGCTCATAAACCTAGCGACCATCATTACGGCGGCCCTTGCTACGAGTATCGTGCCGGCTATCTCCCATGCCTTTGCTAAACAAGATCACCAAGGTATTTACGAACGTACCGCAGGTTCTATGCGATTAACATTTATGGCAACCGTGCCATTTACGGTGCTATTATATGTACTCGCGGCCCCAACAGTTACTTTAATCTACAATGCACCTAAGGCAGAACTAGCAACACAAATTACGGCGTTCTCCATCTTCTTCCTCGGCGTTCACCAAGTAACAACAGGTATTTTGCAAGGTCTCAACAAACCGCGCATTCCGGTTATCAACATGGGTATTTCCCTTGTTATCAAGGTTATCCTTAACTGGACATTAACGGCCATTCCTTGGCTCGGCATCGGTGGTGCCGCTTGGGCAACCGTAGCCGACATCGGCTTTGCAGCCTTACTCAACTTGATTTACATCAAAAAATATACAGGCTACTTCCTCGATATTTCCCTTCTCTGGAAAAACGTGGTCAGTGCCGGTGTCATGGGGGTACTCATCTTCTTGAGCTACCACTACCTAGCAAGTATCTTACCAATGTGGGCTAATTTCATACTCACAGGTATCGAAGGCTTATTACTCTACGTCATCATCATGGTTCTCTTAAAAGGACTTAATAAAAATGATGGTGCTAGCATGCCACTCATTGGTAGATTCTTTAGATAATTACATATACGAACAGCAAGAGGACCGACTCGTTTGAGCCGGTCCTCTTTTTACTGAGCAATATATATTGCTTAATCTAATCAATCATATAGAATCACAATACATAATAATTTATTTTTTCTTATTCAATTCTTCTGATATGTTTCGTTCAATTAAGACCTTTGGCACCCCTAAACCAAGTTTAAATCTACCATAATCCTCTTTATTATGCTTGTAATCTACATATTGAACGATATCACGTAATTTAAAATTACTTACATGCACATCATGAGGTTTGACCATATAGTGAGTATAAAGATGCGTGTCATCAAATACAGTCATCACAAATAAAGTATCTTTTTCGCCCTTAACTTCATAATAAGCACCTGGTAAAGCATCATTCCATACAGTAGCAAATTGAATAGGCTTACCTTCATTTAATTGATCTGCACCAACAAATCCAATTAGAGAATGATACATGATATTCTGTTTCTTTGGATCATCTCGTTTAAAAAGTGGTCTGACAGAAATAGACTCTTTAATTTTACCAGACTTAAAATACTCGACTTGGGAACCATTTTTAGTGACTTTTGTACCTAAGGATTTACTATTTTTTAAAATTCTGAACGTAAAAGGTCCTCTATGTACTTCAGAGGTATATTCTAATATATCACTAGCAGGTTTTACCGATGGCAATACACTATTCGCCAAACCATTCATAGTGGCTTTAACTAGTGCATCATCACCTTTAGAACTTATCTTTTTAACGACTCCTTTTGGAAGCATATATCCAATATGATAAGAAACCGTCGGCTGTTTTGGCATAGTAAAATTGATTGTTCCTTCTACCAAATCATTCTTATATACGATTGAATCCCATGTAGCCTTTTCAACGGTTGGATATGTAAAAGTATTAGCACCTAACACCTTTTCACTAATTTTTTTATTACCTGCTATGGGATTATATCTTTTATAAAATACTTCTTTCATAGCATCAGAGTTTAACTTACTATATGGAATGTTTGTATCTTCCCAATTATCACCCTTAGGCTGTGGTCTTAACTCGTAATACCACTCCCCATTATAGGTCATTACTCCACCTGCACTGATTAATTCTTTATGCTTACCCATACTTCCCTTAGCCTGAGCTACAATGCTTGGTTGAGGTATAGTAAATTTTATATTCGCTCCATTTTCTTTTAAGATAAATACCGTACTAGAATATCTAACACCATGATTTAATTCTCTTGTATGATATATATCCATCGGTGTTTTCGACATATCATAATTAGGAATCGATTTATTATCTCTTGTAACCTTCTCTACAATTCTTTGATCCATTTGTCTAGATTGTGAGGTATTTTTTCGATAATTTTGATATTCATCAGCAGGTATAGATGCATCGGCGCCAGGAATATTTACATCGATAGCATAGGATTGTCCCATACCAACAGTCAGTCCCAATAGACCTAATGCTATTACACGTTTCCAGTTCATACATTCTCTCCTCAATTTATACTCTACAAGCTAACACTCATTATACCTAAATATTAATTTTTTATCAATTTTTCATAAATTTATTTTAGAATCTCCTAGCACAAAACATATTTACATAAACGCAATTCCTACTTGCGTAATATGTTATAGTATATTTTAGGAAAATGAATTATAATTATACTGTACTTAATGTACAGTATTTTACACATTGAGGTGATGTTATGAAAAAACCATTAATTGGAATTTCCGGCAATACGCTACGCGATAACAGTGGCGCTTATGTCGATTTAATCCGTTCTTATGTGAATCAGGATTATGTCCGCTCCATCGAAGAAGCTGGCGGCATTCCTATTATTATTCCTTTTACAGAAAATTTAGAGCAAGCAAAGGAAACCATCGATATCGTTGATGGCCTCCTCCTTACAGGTGGGCATGATGTATATCCGCTCAATTATGGCGAAGAACCATTACGAGGCATTGGCGATGTATTCCCTGAGCGCGATCAATTTGATTTCGCGTTGCTTGCAGCAGCAGAGGAACGAAATATTCCCGTATTCGCCATCTGCCGCGGTTGCCAAATCGTGAATGTCTATCGTGGTGGTTCCTTATACCAAGATTTACCATATGATGAAAATTGCACGATTAAGCACAGCCAAAATCAAACGCCGTCATTACCTACGCATACGGTAGAAATTGAACCCGATTCTAAATTAGCTCAAATCATCGGCACTACGTCGTGGATTACAAATTCTCACCATCATCAAACGTGCCGTAATATTGGTGAAAGCTTAGTTGTTACAGGCCGTGCTAAGGATGGTACTGTAGAGGCATTAGAGGATACAAGTCGTCCATGGTTTGTGGCTACTCAATTCCATCCTGAAATGATGCATGTGAAAGATGTCCATGCTAAAGCATTATTTAAAGCCTTCGTCGATGCTACTAAGGAGGCTAACTAATGGATAAGAAAAGCAAATTCGGATTTTGGAGTATCGTACTCCTCGGCATCAATGGCATCGTTGGTACTGGGATTTTCCTATTACCTAATAAGGCCTATGCCATTATTGGGTCAGCCAGTTTAGGCGTCCTTCTATTTGATGCAATTATTGCAGGGTGTATCGCATTGTGCTTTGCCGAAGCGGCTAGCCTTTTCACACGTAATGGTGGCCCCTATCTATATGCTAAACATGCATTAGGTGACTTTTGGGGATTCGAGGTAGGCGTCCTTAAATGGATTGTAACCGTTATCGCTTGGGCCGCTATGGCCGTTGGCTTTGCTACAGCCCTAGGTGCTGCAGTCCCAGCCTTAAGTGGCGATTTAGCAAAGGACGTTATTTCATTCATATTAATCGTAGGCTTAACAATCGTAAACATATTTGGTGTTAACGTATCTAAGTTCGTCAACAACTTGATTACAATTTCTAAATTAGTGCCTCTCGCACTATTTATCGCTATTGGTATATTCTTTATTAACGGCGCTAACTTTACACCTGTATTCCCACAAGATACCTATGTAGATGGATCCTTTGCGCAAGCAGCCGTTCTTCTCTTCTTTGCTTATACAGGATTTGAGGTTATCGCTATTGCCGCAGAGGATATGAAAAATCCTAAAAAGAATTTACCTCGTGCCATTATTATGTGTATGCTTCTTGTATCTGTCCTATATATGGCAATACTTGCCGTATCCATCGGTGTTTTAGGCTCAGACCTTGCTAATACAAAAGCACCGGTACAAGATGCTTTCAACGTAATTGTAGGTCCAATCGGTATGTACATTGTACTAGCAGGGACATTAATTTCTATGGGCGGCATTAACTTTGCCGAAGCCTATTACGCACCTCGTATTGCAACATCTATGGCCGAAGACGGTATGTTACCAAGTGCCTTAGCTAAACGCAATCGCTACAATGCACCATATGTAGCAGCAATTGTCACCGCCATTGCCAGCGTGCTACTCGCCTGGTCTGGTTCGTTTACAACCCTTGCTGCTATTAGTGCAGTATCCCGTTTTACACAATACCTACCAACTTGTTTGGCTGTCATCATATTCCGTCGTAAATGGGCTGATAAAGAACGATCCTATACAATCCCAGGTGGTTACACCGTTCCAGTTATCGCCATTGCTACATCCCTTTGGATGCTAGGCCAAGCCCAAACCAACCAATTACTTTGGGGACTAGGTGGCTGTATCATCATTCTTCCGCTCTACATTTGGTACTGGCGCAAGAAAAAAGCTGGTCTAATCCGCGAAAAAGAAGACATCTAATTACATATTTGTACACAAAATAGGCAGGAGCTCGCTCCTGCCTATTATTATTTCTAAGTCGCCTATATATGGCCTATATAAAATTAGTACAGGCCTGTTCTATCTCTGAACACACCCATATACAGCCTCGGTAAAATTACTACAGGCCTGTTCTATTTCTGAACACACCTATATACAGCCTCTATAAAATTAGTACACGCCTGTTCTTTTTCTGAACACACCTATATACAACCTCTATAAAATTAGTACAGGCCTGTTCTTTTTCTGAACACACCTATATACAGCTTCTGTAAAATTAGTACAGGCCTGTTCTTTTTCTGAACACACCTATATACAGCCTCTGTAAAATTAGTACACGCCTGTTCTTTTTCCAAACACACCTATATACAGCCTCTATAAAATTAGAACAGGCCTGTTCTATTTCCGAACACACCTATATACAGCCTCTGTAAAATTAGTACACGCCTGTTCTTTTTCTGAACACGACCTATATAAGACCACTAAAAGAGATAGAACAGGTCTGTTCTATCTCTTTCAGATTAATAGTCTGTAAAAGGTTCGTCTTCTACAGGTTCTGTTAAATCTTCTTCAATATAACCATATTCATCAATGGATTCTTCTTCGTCGCGCATATCAATGTATATGCTGATTACGGCTAATCCACCTTGTTCGTTAAGGCTCACGATAAGGCTCATAGGACCATATACTAAAATAAGATTATCATCTTCATCACGAATGATATGTGGTACGGCAGCAAAGTGTTGATTCATGAGTTGATCAAAGTAGTCCTCTACATCGAGGCCATTTTCTAGTGTAATAGATTCTGCATCGCCTTTTTGGAACACTACCTTGGTATCTTCATCAATGAATTGGTAGAAATCATCGATATCAAAATTATCGGTTTCAAGCCATATGCTGAGGGCTGCAATCCAGTCTTTCACAGTGTGCGGCACAATTTGAAAACGGTATGGTGTTTCATCTAAGGATAAACGAAGGTCGTCGTATGCAAACGCATAATTTTCTTGACTAGAAACGATGCGATCAATACGGCCATCTTCATTGATATCCACAAACAACATGTACGCGTATTGGTCCCCCTCTTCATAGGCTACAGTCAAACCGTGCCGGCCTTCATGAAATAGGGCGCCCTCTTCATATACTTCTGTAATATGCATAATACGACAGATTACAGGCACATGGTCAGATTGGATGGAATCAACCATGGCCGTTAAGAATTCTAAGCTTTCACGTTTATTACGAGCAATAATGCCTCGGCCCGTAGAAACATATTCGCAATCATCGTCGAGCATGGCTTCAACACCATGAAGATTTGCAGATTCTAACGTGGCTTTCATCAATAATAAAGATTGTATTTCAGTCATACTAATCCTCCAAATTTTTACAACTAGTATACTAATTGTATCATAGACTAATTTAAAATTCTCGGCTCATGTCATATAATGGAATAGGATTATATAGATTTTGGAGGTCCCCATGAAATATACAACTATCGTATTCGATTGTGACGGCACGTTGCTAGATACTTTAACAGATTTACGCAATGCGGTGAATTATGTATTGCGCGCTCATGATTTGCCAGAACGGTCGGTTCCCGAGGTGAAAGCAGCACTGGGTAACGGCGTTGCACATTTGATGCGTCAATCGCTGCCAGATTCCATTTCGGAGGCTGAGTTCAATACCTATCTCGACGAATTTAAAGCATATTACGGTGAACATCTACAGGATTACACCGCACCATATCCTGGTATGCTCGACGTATTAGACACATTACGAGCTAAGGGCTATAAACTTGCCATTGTATCCAACAAAATTCAAGAAGGCATTACACCACTAAATAAAGAATACTTTGGTAATCGTTTACCGGTAGCCATCGGTGAACGCCCAGGATTACAACGAAAACCAGCACCAGATATGGTACTACAAGCGTTAAAAGAACTAGGTTCAACCCAAGATGAGTCAATCTACATTGGCGACTCTGAAGTAGATGTAGCGACAGCCAAAAACTCTGGCCTACTATGCATCGGCGTTACATGGGGCTTTAGAGACGAACAATTACATAAAGATTTAGGCGTCAAACACATTGCCCGAAAGGCAGAAGATATCGTAACGATTATCGAAGAGCTTAATGCATAAAAAACGACTAGTCACAACATAAACATATGATGTGACTAGTCGTTTTATAGTATATCGTTTTACATCCCAATCCCAAACAGCGTTAATATTTCCATAATGACTGGTATGACGAATACAAACAATACGGAGCTAATGGTGACAAGGCCTGTGGCAAATGGCAAGTCAGAACCGGCTTCATTCGCTACAATTGGCAAGACAGCGATAACCGGTCCTGCGGATTGAACGATGAATGTGACGACCGCAACAGGATCCAATGTAATGCCCATGAGATATTTTGTAGCATAGATGACGCAGAACATGATAAATGGTGCTACGGCGAAACGACCAATGATACCGCCAATGGAGTCTTTATTTAAACGCATGCTTTTAAGACCCGCATCATGTAATACGATACCAATATATAACAAGGATAATGGTGTTACCATATTCCCTATATAATTTAACGTATTATGTAATACCATCGGCAAAGGAATCTGGGCATATAAGAATACGAGGGCCAAGAAAAATCCTAACAATGGCGGTGGCAATAATTTTTTCCAAGAAAACTTGCGTACCAAGGTGCGAAAGCTTTCACCATGGCTAGCACCATTCGCAGGTAACGGATCGGCCTCAATGAGGAATACGCCGAACATCCACACGGATATGGTGTTGCCGATGTAATACAGCAAGAAAAACGGTAACGCATCTTGTCCAAATAGGGCAATTTGCACCGGCAAGCCGATGAATAGGCAATTGTCGTTGACCACCATGTTGATAAATATACCGCGCCGCCCCCGTGGTACATGCACTATTTTCATCATAATGAAAGCGATGATGTACGATACCACATAGGTCATCATCACGACGAGTAGACCATACCGCAAGTCCCACAAATCTGATGTTTGCACATTGTGGAGCACGGACATAAATACGCCGACCGGCAAAATGACGGACATGATGAGACGCGATAGGTTCGAGCTAAATGTATCATTAAACATGCCCCGCCCTTTTAGGAAATATCCTAGGGATATAAGCAAAACGATAGGCATGATACTTTGTAATGAAGTAAGAAAAACCATATAACCTCCTACATACTTTATATGTAGTATATCACAAATGAAGGACTTAAATGTGGGCTTCTTAATCTTCTCTATCTTTGGCACCATCGCAGCTTTGAAAACAAACAAGGTTGTATTCGCTATTATGCTATTAATCTGCTTCCTATTCTTCGGTCTTGCAACAGACCTATTCTTAGGTGGCAAAACAGGCTTCTTCGCCCTTGCAGCATGGTCCGAACTATTCATCTCCCTCTTGGGCTTCTACGGTTCTGGTGCCGTACTTGTAAACAAGGTATTTGGCAAAACTGTATTCCCTATGGG
>JAIITD010000067.1 GCA_022737715.1 Veillonella sp. | reverse complement strand
GCTTTAACCCATAACCTGATTTGGATAATGCCAACGTAGGGAACATAGAGGATTAAAAGCCGAGTTCCTGTGAGCTCGGCTTTTTCTATGACTTCCTGGCAAGGAGGACGTATGAAAGACACACACATTACACAACCACAGTTCGCCATGATATGGTTCGGCGCCGCTCTATCGATAGCGGAGATTATGACGGGAACCTATCTGGCCCCCTTAGGGCTCACCCAAGGGCTGTATGCCATCATATTAGGGCATATCATCGGCGGTATATTACTCTTTGGAGCAGGCCTCATTGGTGGACGTTTACGGCAAGGCAGTATGAATACTACCGCCTTTAGCTTTGGCCCTCTAGGTGCCAAAGGATTTGCTGTTTTAAATATGCTGCAACTTATCGGCTGGACGAGTATCATGATCTACGATGCTATGCTTGCGTTACAAGAACTAGCACCTCTATCCCCTATGATTTGGACCATAGCCATCGGAGCCCTCGTCATTCTGTGGCTTTTCATCGGCCTCCACAATACTGGCTATATCCAAGCCATCGTATCTGTTTTACTGTTAGGGCTCACCATCTACATGGGCGCTCACATGATAGCTCAATGGCCTAGTGAAAGTAGCCTTATATCTAGTGGAAATATGAGTTTTATAGCAGCCCTTGAGTTATCTATCGCCATGCCTCTCTCTTGGCTACCTCTTATTAGTGATTACACCCGTGAAAGCAAACAGCCTTTCTCCGCATCACTTACAAGCGCTACAGTCTACACGGTAACTAGTATCGTTATGTACACCTTAGGTCTCAGCGCTGCTATCTTTGGTGGTGGCGACTCCATCATTACCATTATGATGAACGCAGGCCTCGGTCTTGCGGGACTCATCGTTATCATCTTCTCTACCGTAACTACTACCTTTATGGATGCTTACTCAGCTGGTGTATCTAGTACGACCATCTTTAGTAGAGCCTCCAGTAAAGGCGTAGCCGTCATCGTCACAATTATTGGCACCATAGCGGCTATCTTATATCCAATGGATGATATTACAGATTTCCTATACCTCATTGGTTCTGTCTTTACACCGATGATTGCCATCCTATTAGTAGACTATTTCATCAACCGCCAACAAGTACAAACTCTATCGGCTTATCTAGTTAGAGGTCTCATCTGGGCTCTATCCGTAGGTGTGTATCACTATATGTTACATAGTGAAAGCACAATAGGTGCTACATTGCCAGCATTTACAATGGCTTTCATCATTACAGCCATCGTTGGATTCATAAGTAAAACTGTGAACTCATCTGTCGAAATAAAAGAACAGTAAAAACAAAAATACCTTCATAAGCGAGTATGCTTATGAAGGTATTTTACCTATTAAGGTATAATGATTTGCCCATTTTCACAGGTCCAATGTCTATCTCCTACAGCTTCTGCTTCACTTTCATCATGGGTTACCCATACGCATGGCACGTTCCATTCGCGAATGATAGAAACAAGATCCTCACGCACTTGTTTACGAAGGTTCCAATCGAGAGCAGATAGGGGCTCATCAAGAAGTAATATAGTTGGTTTTGAATAGAGTGCACGACCTAAGGCAACACGTTGTTGCTCACCGCCAGATAAGCTACCAGCCTTAGTATTACGGTATTTTTCTAAACCTAAACGTTTTAATAAAGAATCGCACATATCAGGTGTGCCTCGTTTACTATATGTAATATTATGCTCTACGGATAAATGAGGGAATACGATATTGCCTTGTGGCATATATCCTACTTGCCGTTCTTGAGCTGGTACCCATATGTTTCGATCTCGGTCAACCCATGTTCGTTCATCGCATCGAATAATACCTGTTGTAGGCTTCACCAAGCCTGCAATGCATTTAATAAATGTACTTTTTCCACTCCCAGATGAGCCGGTTAACACCGTAATACCTGATGCTAAAGCACCATCGGCTTTCACAATCATAGAAGGTCTTGCTATGGTAAAAGAAAATGTAATCATAGTTCCTCCTAATTACGCCCTATATTACGGAACAAGGATCCTTTTGTAAGGATGTGAATACCGCTCAACAGCGCTAATGTAAGTACACAAATATAAATAACAAGCTCAAAGGCATCCATGTACTGCCCCGCTTCTACGTAGGAATAGATAGCAAGCGGCATGGTTCGCGTAATTCTAGGAATATTACCGGCGATTAATATGGTCGCACCGAACTCACCCATAGCGCGACAAAACGCTAAGATACTACCTGTTAAAATCCCCTTCCAGGCCAATGGTACAGAGATAGTGAAGAATATACGAAGCTCGGAAGCACCTAATGTACGTGCCACATCCTCCATATTATGGTCTACAGACTGCAATGCGGACCGCACTGTTTGATAAAATAAAGGAAAGGCAATAACAGAAGAAGCCACAACAGCACCGGTTGCCGTAAATACGACGCCTAAACCATGAGATTCTAACCAAGCCCCGAATGCATAGCCTGGTGTAAAAACCATAAGCAAAGCAAAACCAACTACAACTGGAGGCAACACGAGCGGCAATGTTATTAAGGCATCTAGAATAGCGATACCACTCCATTTACAGCGATTCATCCAATAACAAGTAGCTAAGCCAATCAATATAACGATAATTAAAGCTAAACTCGCCACCCACAACGACAACCAAAATGGACTCATATCTTGCCTCCTTTCTTTACCTAATACTTAATTACAACTCTATTGTATCATAAGAAAACGCTAGCCCTGAAGGCTAGCGTTAGACTCTTATTTAGAGGTGGAGAAACCATATTTCTCTAAGACTTTTTGGCCCTCTGGGCTCATTACGTATTTATAGAAATCTTGAGCCAAAGCATTATCATATTTCTTAATAATACCGATAGGATAGATGACTGGATCATGAGAATCTGCAGGAGTAACTGCAGCAATTTCAACTGCATCACCAGCTGCGATAGCATCCGTCTTATAGATAAAGCCCGCATCACCAGCAGCTTGACTAATAGAAGCCGTTACAGCTTTAACGTCCTTAGCATACACTACATTAGGTTCTACTTGGTCCCATACACCTAATTTTCTTAATACTTGTTTACCATAGTTACCAGCGGGCACTGTATCAGGATTACCTAAAACGATACGTTTAACAGAAGCAATTTGATTTAATTCAATTTTAGGTTGGCCTTTTGGAACTACAAGAACTAATTCATTGGTCACAAATGGTTTAACATCTGTTACAAGGTCTTTATCTTGCAACATCTTCATATTTTTTTCGTCTGCAGAGATGAATAAGCTTGCAGGTGCACCTTGTTCAATTTGTTGACGCAATGTGCCGGATCCAGCAAAGTTAATCGTGATTTGATCATCTGCTAAGTTATGATCTTTCTTATATGCATCTGCTAATTCTGTAAGCGCTCCCTTAAGACTAGCAGCAGCTTGGATTGTAATCTTTTCAGATGTGCTTGGCTTTGCGCTATCCACAGTTTTACTTGCATCATTGCCACAGCCTACTACAAAGGCAAGCATACAAATACTCATTAATACTAAAAGAATTTTTCTCATACTACCTCCTATCCATGCAGGATAAATACATATAAATACCTAAAAATATAAACCTAAACTCTACATCCTATGGTATGATACTATTATAGAGAAATCAGGTAATAGCTATATATGAAATGTATGAAATATATAATTGATTATATTTCTTATATTCCCAATATACCATGATTCTAATCACAATTATACATCTTATAGAACTCTAGGTGAGACCATGAACTTATTAACATTAATAGGCCATATCTTCATGAATTCCATGATTCCTATATTTATGCTTATAGGTGTTGGATTTGTATTAGATAAAAAATTCAAACTTGACTTATATACACTAAGCAAGCTTAACTTCTACATATTATTGCCTACCTTTGTATTTAGGGCCATGTATGAAGCTAAATTTACATCTGGTACGTTAGAAATTGTATTTTGTGCACTAGTTGTACTCATACTGAACTCTATACTTTCAGGTGTAGTCGGCAAAATACAAGGTTATGATGTAGCAAAAATCGCCACATTAAAGAACTGCGTTATGTTTAACAATGTAGGCAATATGGGCATCGCCCTTGCCATCTTTGTATTTACTAATGTGCCTTACGTCATCGATGGCGTAACACCCTATGCTGATTTAGGTCTTGTCAGCGTCGTATCTATTATGATTATACAGACCATTACGAGCAATACCTATGGCTTCTACCAAGCCGGCGCTGGGCGATTGAGCACAAAGGATGCGTTAAGCGTAGTCTTCCATATGCCTATGGTATATGCTATACCGCTTGCATTACTTTGCCAGCTCTTACCATTTGATTTACACGGTCTATTCTTCTTTGCCCCTCTTAAAATCTTTGCCAATGCCTTTGTAGGCGTTGCTATGATCGCTTTAGGGGTACAGATTAACAGAACGCCATTAAACTTTTTTAAGGCGGATGTTATGCTTGCTACATCCTTACGCCTCGTCGTAAGCCCTCTCATTGCTGCAGTCATTACTATACTCTTTATAATATTCTATGGTCCTATGCATCCGATTGCAGCTCAAACGATTGTCATTACCTATAGCGTACCAACAGCCATCAATATGGCCCTCATCGCTATTGAAATGAAAAACAATCCAGAATACGCTACACAAATCGTAATGGGTACAACCATACTATCAGCAGTAACTATGCCACTATTTATTACATTCGCTTATTATTTATTTCCATTATATTAACTATATATACAAAAAAAGGAGCCCGTCGGCTCCTTTTTTATATGTCATATATACGATAACAATAACAAATCCTATTATTGATGCGCCACATGATCCATGCCCATACGAACAAGACCTTCTACATGATCATCATTCAAGGAATAATATGCAGTTTTCCCTTCCTTGCGATAGGTCACAAGACGTGCTTGACGCAATACACGCAATTGGTGCGAAATAGCAGATTGCCCCATGCCCATTGTTTCTGCAATATGATTGACACACATCTCATTTTCTAGCAGCAATTCAACAATTTTTAGGCGTGTTGGATCACCAAGAATTTTAAACAATTCTGCTAACTTTAACAATGCTTCGTTCCCGTCGTTCATAGGGATCCTTTCTATTATACTAATACTAATAATCTAGCTATTTAAATCAAAATACTATCTCTATGATATCTATTATATACAAAAAAAGGCTTTGTACACAATGACAAAGCCTTTAAATTGTATGATATTATTTAACAACCAATACCGGGCAAGAGGAATGGCTTGTTACATAGCTACTTACACTACCCATGAATAAGCCTTTCAAAGGTCCAAGACCACGGCTACCCATTACGATAAGATCAGCATTGTATTTTTTAGCAACTGCTAACAATGCTGGACCTGGGGAACCAACTTCAAATACAGATTTAACTTTAACGCCTGCAGGAATTTCTTTCACTACATCGTTCAAGATTTCTTTGCCTGTTTCTTCCATGTCTTCTGCAATTTGTTCAGACACATAACCACCAGAAATTGGTGTTTGATCAAAGTTGGAAATAGCAGATACAATATTTGCTACATGAACAACAATCAATTCTGCTTTGTTACGATCTGCTACTGCAAGTGCATGTTCTAGTGCACGTTTAGCATTTTCAGAACCATCAGTAGGTACGACAATAGTTTTGTAGGTAACCATATTAACCCCTCCTATTTCTAATCCCCATGAAGGGATATGATTAAAAATCGTTTAGTCTATTTATAATATTCTAGACGAATTAGGAAAAATCCTCTTTTTTCGATTAGGATTTATATACATTATAGCACATTTTTTTACAGATTAAAGAACTTGAGACGAATTGTTGATATTTAAGGAATTCGATAACTTAAATCCATCTAAAATATCGATTAGTTCAGGTGTGGTCAATACAGTACCAATTGGCGCTATCATGCGAGCTACACCGACATTGCCATTATTGCCGAGAATAATAGTACCACTAAATGCAACAGTTTCAGCTGTATCCGTATCTGCTGCTTCTGGATTCTTCATTGTCCCAGCTACATAAAACATAACAGCGCCATCAATAATATGCGTTTCATATCGTTCAATGGTTGCCTTATTTACATCCACCAAAGATTTTACGTATTGGTCGCCTAGCATCTGCTTGCCCATCATCGTAGGCATAGCACTGCTCACCGCTTGTACAGGAACGGAAAAACTTTCTACGTCAAGACGAATCTTATCCTTTGTGAAAGTAATCTTTTTAGGGTCATTAATGCGTGTAAACCCTTTAGGACTAACGAATTTCAAACCTTCTGCAACATTGATATCACTGGAACCTGACAATAGTTTCTTAACATTATTTAATGTAGAGCTACTCTTCTTTGTATCTAGCAAGGAAAACGAAGGAACTGTCGTTTCCATAAGTCCTTGTTCCATAAATTTAGCCTGAATAGGTGGATATGTACTTACGAGATTATAGCGATGCGTTGGATCCTTTTCCATAATGAATTCAACTTCAAAAATAGAGTGAACCTGTTCCGTAGATGTCATTTCTGCATAGGACTTTGGTGTCGTGCGGCTCCAGCGTGCTGCTTGTGCCCCCTTTTTAGGGAAGAATCCGCCCACTATATCGTTAGTATCAAATACATTACTATGTTGTCGCCAAATACGAAGGTATTCTTCATCCGTCATACCCTTGATTGGAACATCGTACCACGTTGTATTCCACACCTTTTGCGATACATTACCTTGCGGTGTATTATTTCTCTTTGTAAATGACACAGTATATGCATCATCTTGATTTGGGCCAGATAAATTAAAGGAATAGCCCTGTATATGTTCACTTTCACTGCGTACATCCATATCGATCATAACACCATCATTTACACGCCAAGGAATGGTGAAAGTATAACCATTTTTCGTATCCTTTACAACCGTATTCATCTTTGTAGCATACGATTTATATTGCTCTGGCAACACAGAAATAGCATCTTGTTGAGAAGCTTCAATAGCCTTTGGTGTAGCATGATCAGGAGATGCACCATACGCAACGCCAGACACAATAGACAAACCAGCTAATGCTAATGCGATAGGTAGTTTCATAAAATTCCTTTCATATATGTGAAGGTACCACCTATGATTACATAGGTGGTAAGGATTATAACATATTTTCTAAAAAAGCTTTAGTTCTAGGAGATTGCGGATTGGTAAACAATTGTTCCGGTTCCCCTTCTTCTTGAATGATACCATCCGCCATAAAGATGATACGATCAGAAACTTCACGAGCAAAGTTCATTTCATGAGTAACAATAATCATGGTCATTCGATCATCAGCTAATTGTTTGATTGTCTTTAATACTTCCCCTGTCAATTCTGGGTCAAGGGCAGATGTAGGTTCATCAAATAACATAATTTCAGGATTCATAGCTAATGCACGAGCAATGGCTACACGTTGTTGTTGACCACCAGAAAGTCTGGATGGATACATATCGCGTTTATCCCAAAGGCCTACCTTATTAAGTAGACGTTCTGCTATCGGCATAATATCGGCCTCTTTCATGCCTTTCACCATGCGCGGCGCTACCATAATATTTTCAAGAACCGTCATATGTGGGAATAAATTGAAGGATTGGAATACCATGCCCATGCGAAGTAATAAATCATGCATGGTATGTTTATCAGCATAAGTAACGATGCCATTGGTACCTGTAGACGCTAACGTCACGCCATCAACGGTAATAGTACCACCGTCAATCGTTTCCAACTGACCTAAGCAGCGCAAAAATGTAGATTTACCGGAGCCAGACGGACCGATAATAGATACGATTTCGCCCTTATTCATTTGCAAGGAAACATCTTTCAATACCACATTATTATTAAAGTGTTTCTCTATGCGTTCCATATTTACAAAAGTCATAATTACCTCTTACTCATCATATACAGAGAAACGTTTTTCTAAATAATTAAAGATATTCGTCAAAATAAATGTAAAGATTAGATAGAATATAGCGGCCACAAGGAACGCAGAAATATCAAAATCACGTTGTACAATAGATTTTGTAATACGCAAGATATCGTTCATAGCTAATACGTATACGAGGGATGTATCTTTTAATAAGTTAATCGTTTCGTTGGCAAGCGGTGGTAAGACGCGTTTAAACATTTGTGGCAAAATGATGGTGCGCATCGTTTGACCATATGTAAAACCAAGTACCTTTGCCCCTTCGTATTGACCACGTGGAATGGATTGAATACCACCGCGGAAGATTTCGCAAAGATAGGCAGCATAGTTAAGTACGAAGGTAACCACTGCCGCTGTTGCATCATCCATTTGAATAGCGCCATCAGTCATAATCGGTAACGCATAATACATAAATAGAATTTGTAACATCAATGGCGTACCACGCATTAGATATACAAAGGCTTCTACAATTTTATCGACTACCGGAAGCTTAGATAATCGTAGTAAAGCCAATATGATACCGCCAGGTATAGATAGCACCCATACGACACAGAACAGTGCAATAGTGACCTTAAGCCCATCCGCAATAGTCGGGATAATCTGCAATAAATAATCTAACATGAAATACTCCTTCAAAACACGAATAGAGAAGAGGCACATGGCCTCTTCTCTAGTGTACATTTCGTTCTTTAATTATCAGTTGTACATACTGACCACAGTACTATTAGTATATCACGAATT
>JAIITD010000066.1 GCA_022737715.1 Veillonella sp. | reverse complement strand
CAAGTATTCTATCCAACTGATGGCGTTAGCCCTATGCAAGCGGAACAAATGCAAAAACAAGAAGGGGCTAATGTTAATGTAACTGCTATTCATGGCAATTTCGATGACGCTCAACAATTCTTAAAGCGTTTATTCGTCGATGCAGACACAGCAAAAGAAGTAGCCGAAAAAGGCGTTATGTTCTCCAGTGCGAACTCCATCAACATTGGTCGTTTAGCACCGCAAGTTGTATACTATGTGAATGCTTATGCTGAGCTTGTTGCACAAGGGGCTATCCATGAAGATGAGGCGTTTAACGTAGTGGTTCCAACAGGTAATTTTGGTAATATCTTGGCTGCTTACTATGCTAAAAAGATGGGGATTCCTATTGGCAAATTGATCTGTGCATCTAATCAAAATAATGTGCTTACTGATTTCTTTAACACTGGTACATATGATATGAATCGTCCATTCTATACGACGATTTCTCCATCCATGGATATCCTTGAGTCCTCTAACTTTGAACGTTTCTTGTACTATATCTCCGGTGAGGATAGTGAAAGAACCGCTCAATGGATGAAAGATTTGAAATCCACCGGTAAATTATCTGTTAATGAAGAAGAATTTAAACGTGTACAAGCTAATTTCAGCGGTGCCTATGTCAATGACGAAGAAACAAAGGCTATTATTGAGCAAGTGTATAACTCCTATGGCTATTTAATGGATCCTCATACAGCTGTTGCGATGGGCGCGTATATGAAAGAATTAGAAGCGCATCCAGAAGATGGCGCTCGTCATACCATCATCGCATCTACTGCACATCCATTTAAATTCCCAACACCTATTTGTGAGGCCCTTGATATTAAGGTTGGTTCTACGCCTTATGAAAGCTTAGATAACATCTCTGCTGTAACCGGTGTAGCATTCCCTAAACAATTGGCTGCGTTAAAGGCTAAATCATTACGCTTTACAAAAGCCATCGACAAAGAAAATATGAAACAAGAAATTCTAGATTTTGTCGATACATTCTCTAAATAATACTATGCCGCCTCTCCTTGGAGGGGCGGTTTCTTATTGTATTGGTTATCGATATATTGTATTGATGAGATAGGGGGATATATGGCAAAAAAAGGTTTAATTTATGCACTCCTTTCGGCACTATTGCTGAGTACCATGAATTTGTTTGTTAAGATGCTAGGATCCAATATTCCATCTGGAGAGATTGCCTTCTTTCGCGGCTTATTTGGCACCGTTGCGGTCCTTGTCGTTATGTATATGAAGGGTATCCGGTTTTCTACGGAGGACCGGGGACTGCTTGTTATGCGTGGCCTCTATGGCGGTTTTGGCATGGTGTGTAACTTTATTGCCTTGGTACATATGAAGATGTCTGATGCTACCATATTGTTTCAAACATCGGGAATTTTCGTGTTTATCTTTAGCGCCTTTTTCCTTAAGGAACGCGTTCCAAAGGGAGCTGGTAAATGGCTTATCTTAATCTTCATAGCCGTAATGGTTATGGTTAATCCATTTAGTTATGGTGGATTTACTTGGTATGCCTTAGTTGCCATCTTAGGTGCAGCGTTATCTGCTGCTGCGTATACAACAATTCGCTCCATTAGTAAGCATGGCCAACATAGTAATTTTGAAATCATGGCTTATTTCTTAATTACTGGGATGATTGCGGGCCTTGTGACGACAGATGGATTTGTTATGCCTCAAGGTCAAGAATGGCTAATTATTACGGCCATCGGCGCTATTACTGTGGTAGCTCAGTTTTTCTTGACGGGCGCTTTTGTTACAACGAATGCTGTAGTAGCGCAATTCTTGCAATATGTAGGCGTATTCATTAGTTCCTTCTACGGATTTTTATTCTTTGGTGAAAGTCTATCCATTGAAACTGTGGGGGCTGGTATTGCCATGTTTGTGGCATCCGTTATGTTGGCACGATTAAAAGAGCAAGATGGACCTATTCGGGCAGGCAAAATTATAGAGGAAAAAACAAAATAAATGTCGAATACTATATAAGTAGTATTGGTGCATAATTAAGATGCGACCATCAATTAGGGATATTATTGTATGGTTGCATCTTTTTGTATATTGTAGGAGTGTGATGACTATGTTTATGGAGTGGATTAAAATTGAGAATTATCGTAATCTCGTAGATATTGAACTGCACTTTCACAATGATATCAATTACTTTGTAGGCGAAAATGCAGTAGGGAAATCCAATTTTCTTGACCTCTTAGAGCAAATGATGAATGTACGAGGCTTTCAAGAAAGTGATTTTGCTGATGTACATAAACCGATACGCATTGAGTGTAAATTGTCTTTTTCTGAGCTTACTACCTCATTTCAGGATATGCTTGGTTCAGAAGATGGCATGTATCTACGACTTGAACAAGTGGTACAAGAGGTATATCCACGACTCTATAAGGTGGATGGGGAGCAATTAACACCTGTACCATTGTCTATGTTGCGTCATACAATCTATATGTGTCATCGCGATACATCGGAAGTGGAACTCTATTCCATTCCTACATCGGTATATATGGAACTGGGGAAAAAACTTGTTACCTATTTACCTAAGACTGGATTAACATCAGCTGATGCCATCGCATTAGATAGTTTTGTCAATGTAAGAATGGGGCTTGATCCCGAATGTGTTCTTAATATACAGCGCCTTGTGGAATTGTTAACATCCTCTACAGAGGCAAATTTAATTCGTAAGTACTCTATAGATAATGTACGGCTCATCATGGCGGTAGCACTAAAGATTCTTGCACAAATATATATGAAGGTACAGAGTGCATCTACTAATTTAGAATCGCTGCTCGTGTATGATAGTGAGGGCCGTCGATATTTACCGGTATTTATCAGTGTCGATGAACCAGAACTACATTTGAGTCCTTATTTGCAACGGGCTGTACTCAGCTATTATCGTCAAATTGCAACCAATGAAAATGCTGAATTTTTAACGTTAATCAAACAGCTATTCCAAATTGATGGTCTATTAGGTCAATTATTTGTAGTAACTCATAGTACCGATGCATTGGTAGATGATTATCGTCATATTATACGTATGTATCGTGATGAGACGGGTCTCGTTCGCGCCGCTTGCGGGGTGACATTTAAATTTGCACAAGAAGTAGAGAAGCATTTGATTATGCATTTTCCTGAAGCGAAGGAAGCCCTCTATGCACGTTGTATCATCTTGGTGGAAGGGGAAACTGAGTATGGCAGTTTTGCAGGCATCGCCAAAAAATTAAATGTAGATTTTGATTATTTTGGTATATGTCTTATCAATGCACGCGGGGAATCTTCTATTAGTAAGCTTCATAAATTATTTAAAAGCTTTGCTATTCCAACGGTGGCACTCTATGACCGAGATGTAATGGATAAGCATAGCAAGTCTCACACTAATGTGTTTTACACGAATGAAATCTGTTTTGAAATGGATGTAGTGTCCCATTTAATTCAACATCATCATCGGGATGTATTGGACAGCATTATTCACGATATTATCGATACAGGGCGTGGTATGGTAACAAAGGATATGGCCCGCCGCGGTTTTGCTAAGTTGGGACTTGATGATCACCAAGTGGTACAACGATGTTTGAAGAATATCAAGGCAAAGGATATAGATACATTATTAGCGTACTATTTCTCTTGGTTTTATAGCAATAAAGGTGTTATTGTAGGGCGCAGAATTGCCTATTATATACCAGATCATATGATTCCGCCAGCCTTTATTGCGGTTATTGAAAGGGCTAAAGTCTTATCTCTAGAATCATCTATTATGAAAATAGGATGATAAGCATATTAAAAACTTTCAATAAACTATATCGAAAAATATTGACATAGATACAGTTTTCTTTTATGATTAATGAGGTTAATTTTTCCGAACGGTTTTAAGTGTGAGTAGGAGTTAAACATGAAGGAATTTATTAAAGAGTTTAAAGAGTTCGCTTTTAAAGGGAACATGATGGACCTCGCTGTAGGTATGATTATTGGTGCAGCTTTCACAGCATTAGTGAATTCTGTAGTTAGCAATTTATTCATGCCATTGATCAGTTTGTTCACTGGTGGTATTGATTTCAGCAATCTATATTTGCCATTGAGTGAAGGATCTAAGGATGCATTTATGAATGGTGCTGATATTGCAACAGCTCGCGCTGCCGGTGCTGTATTGCCTTACGGTACATTCATTACTGACCTCATTCAATTCTTAATTTTAGCATTTGTTGTATTCTTAATGATTCGCGCGTTGACGAAGTTGATGCAAAGTGCTAAAAAAGAAGCTGAAGAAGCACCAGCAACTACAAAAGAATGTCCATTCTGTAAAACAGAAATCAATATTGATGCAGTTAAATGTCCTAACTGTACATCTGATTTGAAATAATCGAATCACGAATAAAGAGTTCTAGAAGCACTACACTTTTAGAACTCTTTTTTTATTCGTTTATGATTTTTGGTAAATTTCCAATTATAGGATACAATATAGATACATATAGTTTTCGTTGTAAATGATATGTTGTTACAGCATTTAAGAATATATAGAGAAGGGATGAAATGATTATGGAACGTAAACCATTAGTTGTAGTACCAGGCTTAGTACGACGCGATGCCATCGAGTATTTAAAAGAGCATGTGGACGTACGTCAATGGACAGAAAAAACTAAAATGCCTAGAGAGGTTTTAAAAGAATGGTTGCGCGATGCCGATGGCTTATGGTCTATCAACTCTATATCGGTTGATGCGGACCTTGTGAAAGACGCTCCTAATTTAAAGGTCATTGCACAGGCATCGGTAGGCTATGATAATGTAAACATTGATGAACTTACAGCTGCCGGAATTCCCTACGGCAATACACCAGGCGTTCTCAACGAAACAGTGGCAGAATTGGCTTTTACATTGATTGCTACGGCCAGTCGGCGCATTATTGAAAATGCAGCCTTTGTAAAAGAGGGACGTTGGGCACAAAGACCTTCTAATATCAAAGGTTTTGATTTGAGTCGTCGCACATTGGGTATTATTGGTATGGGTGCCATTGGTGTTTCCATTTCTCGACGCGCTCGCGCCTTTGGTATGACTGTGGTATATCATAATCGACATCAACGTAATGACGATACATTGTATAGAACGACGTATATGGAATTAGATGAGTTACTCGCTACGAGTGATGTAGTATGTATCATGGCGCCACTTACGGATGAAACGTATCATATGTGCGATGCCGAGTTCTTTAAAAAAATGAAAAAGACCGCATTGTTCGTCAATGTAGGTCGTGGTGCCATCGTCGATACAGATGCACTCATCGATGCTCTAAAAAATGGTGAAATCGATTACGCGGCCCTGGATGTTACAGATCCAGAACCACTACCGGCAGATCATCCATTGTTGGGCGTTGATAATTGTTTAATTGTTCCTCATATCGGTTCTTATACAGATCGCACGAGATATGATATGTCCATGTTGACAGCGAATAATCTCATTGCTGGAGTTCATGAAAAACCTCTACAAACATGTGTTAACGAAGAAGTGAATTATAAAAAGCCAGAATTGGATGTAGAATCTGCTTTAGAAGAACTTAAAAACGCCGGCATTGATGTTACGGATTTTGACTAAACTTTCACAAGAATCTAAAAAATGTGCGGTCCTATATAAAATATGGTAAAATAAAAGAATATTTATCGTATGGAGGTTGTAACGTTGGAACATAAAGATACTGAACAAACTGTAGCTCCTGAAGAAGTTGTATCCATTAACTTTATCGAAGCTGAAATAAATAAAGATAATGAAGAAGGTGTATACGGTGGCCGTGTACATACGCGATTCCCACCAGAACCAAATGGTTATTTACACATTGGTCACGCTAAGTCTATTTGCCTTAATTTTGGGTTAGGCGAAGAATACAAGGGCTTAACAAATTTACGTTTTGATGACACAAACCCTGAAAAGGAAGATGTGGAATATGTAAATTCCATTAAAGAAGACGTGGAATGGCTTGGATTCCATTGGGATGGCGATGTACGGTATGCATCTGATTACTTTGGCAAAATGTATGATTATGCTAAAAAGCTTATCTCCTTGGGTAAGGCTTATGTAGATGATCAAACAGCAGAAGAAATCCGTCAAACGCGTGGCGATTTCTCTACACCAGGTACAAATAGCCCATATCGCGATCGCTATGTAGAAGAAAATTTAAAACTTTTTGAAGAAATGAAAGATGGGAAATACAAGGATGGCGAAAAGGTATTACGCGCTAAAATTGATATGGCGGATCCTAATATCGTCATGCGCGATCCTGTATTGTATCGTATTGTAAATGCAGCGCATCACCGTACAGGCTCTGAATGGAGCATTTATCCAATGTACGACTTTGCACATCCTATCGAGGATGCTATTGAACGCATTACCCATTCCGTATGTACATTGGAATTTGAAGTGCATCGTCCATTGTATGATTGGGTTCTCGAAGATTGGGAAGACGATGAAAAACCTCGCCAAATCGAGTTCGCTCGTTTAAATATAACAAAAATGGTTATGTCTAAACGCAAATTACGTGCTCTTGTAGAGGCTGGCCTAGTATCCGGTTGGGATGATCCTCGTATGCCTACTATTTCTGGCTTGCGCCGTCGTGGCTATACACCAGAAGCCATCCGTGATTTCTGCGACCGCATTGGTGTCGCTAAGGCTGATAGCACCGTAGATATTGCATTGCTTGAATTCTGTATTCGTGAAGATTTGAAATTAAAAGCTCCACGTCCAATGGTTGTCATCGACCCTGTTAAGGTTATTATCGATAATTATCCAGAAGGTCAAACAGAACCTTGTGTGGTTGAAAATAATCCAGAAAATGAAGAACTCGGTACTCGTGAAGTTATGTTTGGTCGCGAAATTTATATTGAGCGCGCCGACTTTATGGAAGAACCGGTTAAGAAATTCTTCCGCTTAGCTCCTGGTAAAGAAGTGCGCTTAAAAGGTGCTTATTTCATCACTTGCCAATCCGTTGTGAAGGATGAAAATGGTACTATTACCGAAATCCATTGTACCTATGACCCTGAAACGAAGAGCGGCAGTGGTTGCACACGTAAGGTAAAGGGTACATTGCATTGGGTTGAAGCTTCTACGGCTGTAGATATTGAAACTCGTTTATATGACTACTTGCTTAAAGAAGAATCCGATGGTAAAGACTTCTTAGCTGATTTTAATCATGAATCGTTACAAGTTATGCACAGTAAAGGTGAAGCAAGCCTTGCTAATACTGTTCCTGGCGATAGATTCCAATTCTTGCGTCAAGGTTATTTCGTAACTGATAAGGATAGCACTGCCGATCATATTGTGGTAAACCGCATCGTAGGTTTACGTGATACATGGGCAAAACAACAAAAGAAATAGTTGTGATTATACCGCCCCTTAATGGGGCGGTTTTGTTTAGGAGAAAACTATGAAATCAATGATAGCATTAACTCTCGCTGGTGTTGTAGCGATGAGCACACCTGTACTTGTTGATGCAGCTAATATTAATGCTAGTAAATATGCCGCTGCATATGGAACGTATAATGGAATGAAACTCAATGAAGGCGTTACTATTTACGCAAATGCACCAAAAGCTTTATTTGCTGGTGGTGGTAAAACCGATGTAAGAACCGCTTTAATGCAAGCTGGTGCTAGCCGTGCTGAAGTATATACGCTAAATGTAAAACGGGAAAATGAAATGAATTACGCTGTATTTGCGAATGTGGTCGTAGGTGGTAAACATAATCTTGTTAACACCAAGCATGTGAGCACTGATGCCAGTGATGTCGGTAATTTGGTGGCGTCTATCAATGGAGGTAAAGCTGCTGAGCTAGGCCAATACCAAGTGGTGACACCTTTGGCTAAGAATAATAAAACATATGTAGGTGCACTAAAATATACAAGTAAAGATAATAATAATTCTTATAATGAGATTCTTCATGTCGCTGTTTCTGAAAGTAAATACGAGGGCCCTAGTGTGCGATTTATCGCTATAGATGAAGAAAATGATGCTAAGGTATTTCCTCGCGTGAGCAATTTGCTAACTGGTAAATAATAAATAATTATTGAAATAAATTATCAATTATCTTGACAATATTTCTCATCAAGAGTACTATGTGTATATAGTAATCAATCTCAAGTAATGAGGCGGATTCTATATAGATATGCAACAGGCAGGTACGACTATGATGGATTCAATTGACAATATCATTGGATTTCATTGTGCACCGGCAATTCGAGGCATTAAGGTCTCGAATTTGGTTTCTATTCCACGGGACATGAATGAACAAATCCAATTCGTTTTGACTGAATATAATAAAGAGTTTAATGAAAAGGGTTTATTCTTCTTTGAATTATGTCGCTGTAAAGCACGTAGACTACTATTGGTGTTCCGTGAAACACAATTACGAGACTATGTACGGCAACCTGCGGTGATGACATTTTTGAAAGCCTACGGTTATCAAGATAGTATGAGCATTATGGAGATGCTTGAACATTTGCGATATCGTATGGAATCAAGCGTTGATTTCCCTCATGAAATAGGTGTGTTCCTTGGATATCCATTAATGGATGTGAAGTATTTTATTTCTCGTCGCGGTAATGGATACTCTATGTGTGGTGAATGGAAGGTTTACCACGATGTAGTAGATGCACAACGCTCTTTCTTATGTTACAAAGCATGTCGTGAATTTTGTCAAACTCAATTGATGTTGGGAAAAACATTTAGTTCATTGGTCGCAAGAACGGCCTAGG
>JAIITD010000065.1 GCA_022737715.1 Veillonella sp. | reverse complement strand
CGTACCATTACAGGTACACCACCAGAGGTCGCTACTACAATCGTAGAGGCAATGGGGGCCGATATTATTGGTATTAACTGTTCTCTTGGACCTGAACAAATCACACCGCTTATCGAAAAAATCGCAAGCGTTACTAATTTACCAATCATCTGCCAACCAAATGCAGGCATGCCTCAACTCATTAACAAGCAAACGGTATTCCCGCTTTCAGCAGAAGACATGGGCCCATTGATGATTCCAATCGTCGATGCAGGTGCCAGCTATGTAGGCGGTTGCTGCGGTACAACACCAGCGCATATCCAATCGATTTCCGATGCTGTGAAAGCACATACACCTAAAGAACGTGCTCATATCGAGCCTAAAACGGTGATTACAAGCCGTACAAAATTGCTTGAATTAGGTCATAATGTTAAACCGTTGATTATCGGTGAACGCATCAACCCAACAGGTCGTAAAGTTCTTGCACAAGAGCTACGAGATGGTTCTTTCATCCGCGTAAAACGCGATGCCTTAGATCAAGTAGAGGCTGGCGCAGATATCCTCGATGTGAATATGGGTGTAGCCGGTATGGATCAAACACCTTTGATGGAAAAAGCCATCTTTGAATTGTCCATGCTTGTAGAAACGCCATTGTCCATCGATACATTGGATCCTAAAGCCATGGAAGTGGCCCTTAAAAACTATCCAGGCCGTGCGCTTATCAACTCTGTAAACGGCGAAGAGGAGTCCATCACACACGTTATGCCATTGGCTAAGCGCTATGGCGCTGCATTGCTTTGCTTGCCAATCTGTAGTGGCGATTTGCCTGAAAAGGCTGAGGATCGCGTTGCTTTGGCTGAAAGCATCGTAAATCGCGCATATGGTTATGGTTTACAACCACACGACCTCTTACTTGACCCATTGGTATTAACACTTGCTAGCGGTGAAGATAGTGCACGACAAACGCTTAGCACATTGCGTTTATATAAAGAAAAATTCGGATTCCCAACTGTTATGGGCTTATCCAATATTTCCTTCGGCATGCCACAACGCCCATATCTAAATGGCCAATTCTTAACAATGGCACTCGCATCTGGTTTGACTACACCAATCATGAATCCGCTTAATTACGCTGCTAAAAAAGCATTCGTATCGAGCACTACATTACTTGGTTGGGACCCAGGTTCTGCGGAATTCATCAAAGAATATGGTTACGAAGACGAAACAACAGCACCAGGCAATGCGGCGCCAAAAGGTCCAGATAAAGCATCCTTTGATAGCAATGATCCATTAGCTAACATCCGCGCTTGTGTAGAACAAGGTGAAAAAGAAGCCATTGTTGATCTTGTTAAAAAAGCATTAGCTGACGGCATCGACCCATTGGATATCACGAAAAAAGGGCTTTCAGAAGCCATGAACGTAGTAGGAGACAAATTCGGTTCCGGCAAACTGTTCTTACCACAAGTTATGCTCGCTGCGGAAACGATGCAGGCTGCTTTCAACACCATCAAAGAAATCATTCCTGCCAGCGATAGTTTAGATAAAGGAACAGTTGTTGTGGCCACGGTTAAGGGCGACATTCACGATTTAGGTAAGAATATCGTAGCTGCTTTGCTTGAAAACAACGGTTATAAGATCGTTGACCTCGGCAAGGATGTTGAGCCTGAGACTATCGTACAAGCCATTAAGGACAACAAGGCGGCCCTCGTAGGCATCTGTTCCTTGATGACCACTACAATGCCTCAAATCGACAATACCATCGCTGCTATTCGCGCAGCAGGCCTTAAAACGAAGGTCATGGTTGGTGGCGCCGTAGTATCCCAAGATTACGCTGACCAAGCGGGCGCAGATATTTACGCCAAGGATGGCATCGCAGCGGTAAATCACGCGAACGATTTCTTTGAAACTTTGAAATAATGGCTAATCTAGGCATATAATATAGATAATACGCATGGTGAAAGCCTAAAATAATGCTCACATAACGCATATGAGGCTTTCACCATACATAAAATAGATAAGAGGTATATGATGACATTACGAGAGAAACACCAAAACGGCCAGTTCACCATCACCGTTGAATTGGACCCACCTAAAAGCAGTTCTGCCCAAAAGGTTTTTGAACAAGCAGCGCGCCTAAAAGGCAAGGTTGACGCCATAAACATTGCGGATAGCCCTATGTCTAAAATGCGCATGAGCCCTATTTCCTTGTCCTATTTATTGCAACATAACGAAGGCATCGAAACGATTTTCCACCTCACATGCCGTGACCGCAACATCATCGGTTTACAATCCGAACTACTTGGTGCTGCAGCACTTGGTGTTAATAATATTTTGACACTGACTGGCGATAAACCGGACCATGGCGACCATCCATTCGCACAATCCGTATTCGAAGTGGACTGCATGGGCCTACTTAACATCGCTAAGACATTAAATGTAGGCAAAGACCTTGCTGGTAACGACCTTGATGAACCAACAAATTTCTATATCGGTGCTACAGGTAATCCTGGTGCCCCTGATTTAGAAATCGAGCGCCAAAAACTAGCTGCTAAAATCAAAAATGGTGCACATTTCGTGCAAACCCAACCAATCTATGATTTAGAACAAGCTAAACGCTATATCGACAAAATGTCCGAATTCAACGTACCTATTATGCTTGGTTTGATTCCTCTTAAAAGCTTCAAAATGGCTACATACCTTCACGAAAAAGTGCCTGGAATCAACCTTACCCAAGACATCCTTGACCGCGTAGAAAAAGGCGGCAAAGAAGCGGGTACAGAAATCGCTATCGAAACACTAGAAGAAATCAAAAAAATCGCTGCAGGCGTACATATCATGCCGCTTAATGATATAGATACGACTTTGCATATTATTGATCACGTGTAATCTTTAAATACAATAGTAAACGGAATGTCCACCCAAAACCTCCACCGGCCGGGTCTGACTACGCCCTTCGGGCTTCGCAGGGCCAAAGTCGGTTTTGGGTGGACATTCCGTTTTATTCGTCTATAAAACATACACGTGATTAATAATATACAAGTCTTAAAGGAAGGGATATAAGTAGAGTGTGAGGCAACAGAGGAGCGTAGCGACGCATGGGGTCCACACATCACTTAGTCGCGAACGTAAGATTTCGTGAAATGAAATCCACAGTGAGCGTAAAGTCGGTTTTGGAATGACATTCCGTTTTATTCGTCTATAAAACATTACACGGGATTCAAAATATACAACTAAAAAAGAAACAGGGGACAAATCAAAAGTTGATTTGTTCCCTGTTTTGTTTTCGATATAGCCGTTAGTATTAATATGCTACAATCTTTTCCTATTTATTGTTACCTATAGTATAAGTTTAATCTAAAAACACCTTTCAAAAAACGACTTTGGCCCTGCGGAGGCTTTTGTTGTAACAGAAAATAAAAATAGACCATTCCAAAAACGATTTCGGGCTCCGCGAAGCGCAGTAGCGTATCGTTTTTTGGGATGGTCTATTTTTATAGCGGTCTATCCTTTATCTCTTTGGGTTTTCTCGGATATTTCCCAGGTGTTTTTCCTGTTTTTTTTATGTACACGATGGCTCGTTTATCGTCCAATATTGGTAAGGTCACGATTTTTACGTTTTCAATAGATGCTTTTAAAATACTAAGTGCTTTATTAGATTCGCCAATTTCTTCTTCGTAGATGGCACCTTTTAAAGCGATAACATAGCCGCCTTGTTTAACATAAGGCACGGTCCATTCTAATAGGATTGGCAATCTCGCAACGGCACGGCTTGTGGCGATATCAAAGCTTTCACGATAGTCCTGATGACTCAAATCCTCAGCACGTCCATGTAAGGTCTTGCAGTTCGTCAATTGCAATTCGTCGATAACGGTCTCAAGGAAGGTAAGGCGTTTCTTGAGGGAATCAAACAAGATCACGTGCAAGGTTCTATCATAGATGGCCAACGGAATGCCAGGGAATCCAGCACCGGTTCCGACGTCGATAATGGAGGACCCAGATTTGATAATTTTCGGATCATAACAAGATAGGGAATCAATCATATGCTTAACCACGACTTCCTTCATATCGGTGATGCCCGTCAGGTTGAGATATTTATTTGTTTCAATCATGCGTGCATAGTACACGTAGAAATCTTTTGCTTGCTGTTGCGTGCATGACAATCCAAATGTTGCCATTTGTGAAAGCATATATTCAACAAACTCAGATTCACTAGCGATAGGCACATCATATTTTTCTTTCATTGGTGCTCCTAACTATATGTATGTAATTTAGGCTAAAATTTATTTATTTGCGCTGTACGGGCTATTTAGATAATTTTACGATAACTTACATGCAAAATATATCAAAACGTCCATACAAGCGAAATATGAGAGTCATATTTGTATCTATTATACCATATTCTCAATATATTCTCATTTATAACATAGATAAACCTATAAAAAGAGGGGATGCTCATAAAAAACTTATCCCAATATGATCTCATAAGCGATATTCTCAATTAACTCTATATTTTTGATAATACAAAATAATATGTATAGCTGAATTTCAATCATTATCAATTATAATATTTTATTGAGAAATCGCTCTATCTTTTCAACCTATTCATTTCTAATTCTATACAATCATCCAAATCTAACCATCAAATATAATTCTTCATATTTTAACACTTACCAAATACTATACTCCAATTTTTATCTCCTATATGAAATTCTCTTCATTTTATCATACAATTTGTCTTTTCTGTGTGTACATCTTATGTACATCTAGAATGTACATAATTTTACTTTTACATATATTATAGTTATAAATATTCATATATTTATGCAAAAATTTATTTGTTATCTATATAAAACTAATACTTGTAAAAATATATATCATGATATATACTTTTATTAACAAGGAGGTGATGTGTATGACCACAGCAAAGCTATTTGAAAATGGCCGTAGCCAGGCTGTACGATTACCAAAAGAGTATCGGTTTAATGGTGATGAAGTAATCATTAACAAAGTAGGCAATATAGTCTTACTAATGCCAAAAGATGATGAGTGGGCAGGTTTTGTAGCAGGCTTATCATTATTTACAGATGATTTTATGTGTAACGGACGGGAAGAAATCGATCATCAGGAGCGTGAAACTTTATGAAGTATATGTTAGATACGAATATTTGTATTTATGCTATCAAACAAGAGCCAGAAGTTGTACTACAAAAAATTTTAAAACATCATCCATCAGACATATGCATTTCATCAATTACATATGCCGAATTAATGCATGGTGTTGAAAAAAGCCAAGCCAAAGATAAGAATAGGCTAGCATTAACGCTTTTATTATCGCCTATAGAAATTGTCGATTTCGACAGTCATGCTGCTGAAGAATACGGAAAAATAAAAGCTGATTTACAATCACAAGGAAAAATTATTGGTCCTATGGATTTACTCATAGCTAGCCATGCTAAATCGAAAGGTCTAACTATTGTAACTAACAATACAAAAGAATTCAAAAGAGTTAATCATTTAAATGTAGAAGATTGGTCTAAACCATTAAGCTAATACACCCTAAACCAATACAAAAAGCTAGTTAATCAAACGATTAGCTAGCTTTTTGTTATGTTATCACATATTTATTTTCTTCTATTATATTGTTCTAGTTGAATCAACAGAACAGACACGTCCGCCGGAGATACGCCAGAGATACGGCTGGCTTGGCCGATGGAGTGAGGGCGGATTTTGTTGAGTTTTTGTTGTGCTTCAAGGGAGATGCCCTTAATTTCTATATAGTCCCATTCTTTTGGAAGAATTTTTTCTTCCAATTTGCGAACCTTTTCAACTTGTTCCATTTGCTTTTTGATATAACCTTCGTAGGTAATAGCGATATCCATAGCTTCTTCTACGTCAGGTGTAAAGCGTTTCAAACCGAATGCATCGGCTACGGTAGCGTAGGAGAGTTCATTACGTTTTACCAAATCATATGCGTGGATGCCTGTTTTGATAGGGGCTGTACCCAAGCTTTCAAGCAAGGCTTGTGTTTCCTTAGATGGATTGACAGGTGTATTTCGCAACAATTCCATGCCTTCTTCGATAGCCGCTTTTTTAGCGGTAAATTTAGCCCAGCGGTCATCTTTCACAAGACCGATTTCACGACCTTTTTCAGTAAGGCGCATATCTGCATTGTCTTGACGAAGCAATAGACGATATTCGCTGCGGCTCGTCATCATGCGGTACGGTTCGTTGGTACCTTTTGTTACTAAATCATCGATGAGAACGCCAATATATGCTTCGGAGCGTGCAAGGATGAAAGGGTCCTTACCTTCGAGCCACAAGGCTGCGTTGATACCCGCCATAAGGCCTTGTGCAGCGGCTTCTTCGTAGCCAGATGTACCATTCGCTTGACCAGCAGAGTAGAGGCCTTCAATGTGTTTTACTTGAAGAGCTGGCGTCAATTGTGTAGGGTTCAAGCAATCGTATTCGATGGCATAGGCTGGGCGCATGATTTCGACGTTTTCAAGACCAGGAATAGTGCGAAGGAATGCGTATTGTACGTCCATAGGAAGGGATGTACTCATGCCTTGTACGTACATTTCATTTGTGCCCGTACCTTCTGGTTCTACGAATAATTGATGACGTTCTTTATCGGCAAAGCGCACCACCTTATCTTCGATAGAAGGGCAGTAGCGCGGGCCAACACCTTCGATTTTACCGCTGTACATAGGAGCGCGATGAATGTTGCTTTTAATAATCTCATGCGTTTCCTTATTCGTATACGTTAACCAACATACATCTTCATTGCGGTTGATCCATTCATCCATAAAAGAGAATGCATGATGATGTGCATCGCCTTCTTGAACGGCCATGTTTTCAATATTAAGGGTCCGTTTATCTACGCGGGCTGGCGTACCGGTTTTAAAGCGCATCAATTCAACGCCATTATCTAATAGGGATTGAGAGAATTGTTCCGCTACCCGTTGACCATTTGGGCCACCCACATAGTCGATATCGCCGATGAGGATTTTGCCTTTCAAATAAGTGCCTGTACAAAGAATAACAGCCTTAGCGCCATAGAATTCGCCAAGTTCCGTAACGATGCCCGTTACCTTTCCATCCTCAACCTTAAGTTCGGTTACCATAATTTGCTTAACATTGAGATTATCCGTATTTTCTAAGGTTTGTTTCATCAAATGTTGGTATTTGATTTTATCCGATTGGCAACGCAACGAATGAACGGCAGGGCCTTTACCCATGTTGAGCATACGCATTTGAATGGCCGTAGCATCCGCGTTGATACCCATTTGACCGCCCAATGCGTCGAGCTCATACACAAGATGGCTTTTACCAGGACCGCCAACGGCAGGGTTGCACGGCATAAGTGCAATATTATCCAAACTGATGGTCGCCATCAATGTGCGATGACCCATGCGAGCACAGGCGAGAGCTGCCTCACAACCAGCATGACCGCCACCAATGACGATGACATCATAATTATCTACAGTATACATATCTATTGAATTCCTTATATTTATTACTTATTTTGAAAGTTTATTTACCTAAGCAAAATCTGCTGAACAGTTCATCTATCATGCTTTCACGAATGGTATCACCCGTGATGTCGCCCAGTAGTTCCCAGGCGCTACGCAAGTCGGTAGCGACAAAGTCCACAGGCATACCCATATCGATGGAGGAGAGGGCTTGTTCGACTTGTGCCTTCGCTTGTTCCATGAGACTAATATGGCGCACATTACTGATCATGGCGCTATTGTCTTGTTTTACGCGACCGCCATATACGAGTTCTTGCACCCATTTGGAGAGAACTGCAGAGCCTTCGCCTTCTTTAGCACTGATGCGCTCGATGGCCGTAAAGGTTCCGTGTTCTTTAATAGTTTCGTCTGTAACGACTTGTGCCACATCGGATTTATTGAGGAGTACGATGGTGTTCAAACCACTCACAGAGGTCAAAATTTCGATTTCTTCAAGGGTTAACGGAGTAGACCCGTCGATAACGCAGAGCACGATGTCTGCTTTGTTGATATAATCGCGAGCACGCTCAACACCGAGGGCTTCCACCGTATCTTGTGTATCGCGGATACCTGCTGTATCGATGAGTCGCAGAGAAATGCCTTCAACGGTCATATACTCTTCAATGCTGTCCCGCGTTGTACCAGGGATATCCGTTACGATAGCGCGGTTTTCACGCAAGAGAGCATTCATCAAGCTCGATTTACCGGCATTTGGACGGCCTACGATAACCGTCGTAATACCGTCGCGAATAAGTCGGCCTGTATTGGCTGTGGACAAGAGATCATCCATAGCTTTCAAAATTGGTTCAAGCTGCTCACGAACCTCTTGGCTCGTTACGTCCTCAATATCCTCTTCTGGATAGTCGATGGTTACCTCTAAATGCGCAATCATAGCGATGAGCTGTTCACGCACATCTTTTACAAAGGACGAAACAGTCCCATCGAGCTGCGATACAGCGAGGGAGAGGGAGTCCTCCGTTTTTGCTTCAATAATATCAATGATCGCCTCTGCTTGCGTGAGGTCGATGCGTCCGTTCATAAAGGCGCGCTTCGTAAATTCGCCGGCCTCGGCCATACGCACATCGTGATTAACGAGCAATTTCAGAATTTGTCGAACCGGCACAATGCCGCCGTGACACTGAATTTCCACCACATCTTCCGCCGTGTAGGAATGGGGGCCCTTCATTAAAAGCACAAGAACCTCGTCGATGGTCTTGTTCGTTTCGGGATCCACAATGGTCCCATATTGTATCGTTCTATTTTGGCGCTCCATCAACGGAACCGTGCCAGCGCTCTTGAACAGGCT
>JAIITD010000064.1 GCA_022737715.1 Veillonella sp. | reverse complement strand
CTTCCATCGCTCTTCGTTCGACTTGCATGTGTTAAGCACGCCGCCAGCGTTCGTCCTGAGCCAGGATCAAACTCTCCAAGATATCTTGAAGCTATTTGAGTAGCTCATTATGTGTTGTCGTTACATTTAAGTAACTTTGAATTATGGTTGGTTTTGACTATGTCAAAACCCGCACTCTGGCATATGTTCAATCATATGATTGATTACCTATCATTGTTCAGTTTTCAAAGATCTGTTTGCTAGTCACTGTCGTGCGCTAGCGACTTGATTATAATACCAAGTTCAGAGTATTTCGTCAAGCACTTTTTTAAAACTTTTTGAATAAAATTCACATGTTTTAATGATGTGCTGTCATCCGATTTACGCTGTGTCTAACGACTTGTATTAGTATATCATAAACAAAGAAAACGTCAACTGCTTTTTCACCACTTTTTATAACTTCATTATTAATTCATTTACAATCAATATTTGCCTTATGTAACTTATCACCATATGATTACTTTTATACATAAAAAGCACGTATTCACTTAGTATTTTGATAGTTGCCTAACATACATACTTTAAGAAATACGTGCTTTTTATAGTCCTTATTCTGCTACATACGAGTGCTTACGAATTACAAAATGATATAAAGCCAATGCAATGATCATTATGAGTGATGTAATTTGATATAAATATTGATAGCCCAATGCATTTGCAATTAAGGCTAAGATAACTGACCCTGCCCCAACGGCTATATCAAGTGCTAAAAAGTATGTGGCTGTAGAAACACCAGCCCTTTCTATTGGTGCTGATTGAACTGCTAATGCTTGAAATGCAGGTTGAGCTGCTCCATAGCCTAGCCCAAGTAATGGCGCAGTACATATAATCCCAACCGGAGTCGATACTACACCAAGAATTGCGAGACCTATGATAAATAGTCCTACACCAGGATAGATGACGAAGCGTGATCCATATCTAGCGTATACTTTACCTACTAGAGGTCGACTAATAATTATCATCAGCGCAAACAAAGCAAAGAACACACTGCCCCATACGCCTGCCCCCATACTATTCAATTCAATAGGAATAAATACTAGAACACCAGAGTATGTGAAACCTATAAACAAGCCCATCAACGCCCACGGAAGGCTACGTTTTTCTATAAACTGTGATATACTCCATCCCTTGGAAGTTTTTTGTTTCGGTTTAGCTAACTCTTTAGGTAATCGAATGACATTGCTTAAAACAAACGCAAGCGCAGTCATTATGGTTAGAAACATATATAGAGCTGAGCTTCCATAGGCTTGTAATGCATATAAGCCAACAGCAGGGCCTAACACCATCGCAATATTTGAAAATACAGCAAACATATTGATGCCTTCCCCTTTGCGAGAAGCAGGCAAAACAACTACGGCCAGTGCTGCCATGACAGTAGTACCTAATGCAAAAATGACACCATGCAAGCCCCGTAGCACAAAAATCGTTTGTAACGATGTAGTTAAATTGAACAACCCCATAATAACAAAAAATAATGCAGATGAGATCAATAAAATTATGCGTTTATCCAATCCATCAATTAAACGTCCTGCAAAAGGACGGCATAGAATGGTACCGATTTGAAAGTATGTCATAGCAAGGCCCGCATCTAAAGCGGAACCGCCTAACTCAGCGGTTAAAATGATGGGCAACGCCGCCACCAAGACATATTGGGTCATATAAAAAATACCGCTACTTACACCATAATTGATAAAAGCAGGGCTCCACAAACGATCTGTATTCACTGTATCACTCTTTCTACCTAAAACTCTATGTATAGCATCTATTGTATGTTATTTTTCTATGAATCACAATGCTTTCACTAATAACGCAAAAACCCCAATCGCATAAATGCGATTAGGGTTTATAGCTTTCATTATAACAATCAAATTATTGATTGCGAATGTCATTCTTATTTCTATTTTTCCAAAGTACCCATAAAGATGTAGCGACACAAATGGAGGAGTATGCACCACTGGCGAAACCAATAATCATACAAAGAGCGAAGTTTTTCGTCGTATCACCACCAAATACGAATAGAGATACGCAGGCAAACATTACAGTCGCTAATGTATAGATACTACGATGAATACTTTGCGCAATAGAAGCATTCGCCAAGTCTTCAAATGTATCAGTACGTTTATGAGTATGAGCGTTTTCACGAACGCGGTCAAAGATAACTACTGATTCGTTCATGGAATAACCTACTACGGTTAAGATGGCTGCCAAAAAAGATGCATCGATTTCTAATTGGAAGAAAGAGAACACACCTAATACCATAATCAAATCATGGAAAATAGCAGTCAATGCAGATACAGCTATTCTATATTCAAAACGATAAGAAATATAGAGTGCCAATACAGCAAAGGCGATAACAAGATTCAATAACGCATGTTGTGTTACTTCAGAACCGATAACAGCACCTACGGTTTCAATACGTTTTACTGTATTTTCACCGATATCGCTATTCAATTTTTCTACTACAGCCGCACTTTCACTAGGTTCCAAGTTACGAGTACGAATCATAACATCTTCCCCTGCGGTTTCTGCAGTATCCCCAGACAATTGAATTTGCGCATTTTCAAGGTCGAATGTTTTTAATACATCACGAACTTGGCTAACTTCAACAGGTTTAGTGAATTGAACCTCTACAATGGTACCACCAGTATAGTCAATACCAAAGTTAAAGCCTTTTGTAAAAATAGAAATCAAACTAATAATGACTAGAATGGAGGAAATCACAAACCACCAACGATGATGTCTAATTACGTTGAAACTCATTTGCGCTTACCTCCTTTCAAAGATTTTGGTGCAAAATCATCAGAGCTCTTGCTTGGTGAGATATTAGCACCAAACCAGAATGGATGATTAGTAAAGTTGCAATCAATTAATAGGCGAAGCAAGAAATGACTGACAGTAATTGCCGTAAACATACTTACAACAACACCTACTCCCAAGCTGATAGCAAAGCCTCTTACTGGACCAGAGCCTAATACAGTCAAGATACCAGCTGTGATGATAACGGATACGTTCGCATCAGTGATTGTAGAAAGAGCACGTTTAAAGCCTGCTTCCATGGCAACACGCATGGATTTACCGGAGAAAACCTCTTCCTTAAAACGTTCGAAAATCAGGATGTTCGCATCTACCGCAACACCCATAGACAAGATAATACCCGCAATGCCCGGCAAGGTCATAGTTGCATTAAAACCTTTACCTAACACGAGAAGTAATAACATAACATATACAAGTAATGCTACATTGGCAACAAAGCCGGATAAACGATAAAGCAATAGTAAGAATACCATGATCATGGCAATACCAGCACCAAATGCTACTACTGATTTATCCTTTGAATCTTGACCCAAAGAAGGACCTACCGTACGCACTTCAAGGACATTAATTTTTACAGGTAATGCACCAGAACGTAATAAAATTGCCAAATCTTTAGCTTCATCTAAGGACTTACTACCAGAAATAGTAGCCTTACCACCCGTAATAGCTTGTTGTACTACAGGATTTGTTAATACTTCACCATCAAGAGTGATGGAAATATGACGACCGATATTTTTAGATGTTAAATCAGCAAATTTCTTTGCCCCTTCATCACTAAGCTCAATAGCAACTAGAGGTTGTTTGTTTTGACCCATTTCCTCTTTTGCATCTTTAAGGTCATCACCGGTCATAACAGTTTCGCCTTTTTCATTTTTAAATTCAAGGACCGCTGTTTTACCGATACGTTTCATTGCCTCATCAGGATCTTTAACACCTGGTAATTCAATGATAATACGTTTTGCCCCTTCCCGTTGTACAATAGGTTCGGACAACCCCATTTCATTAATGCGTCGTTCAAGAATTTGTTTTGCTCGTTCTACCGCATCATTATCAGCTGTACCATGCTCAGTATCCTCTGCTTCTAGTACAATATGCGTACCACCTTGCAAATCAAGGCCTTGTTTTAATGAACCGGCTAGAGGTCCAATAAAATACGCAAAACAACCAATAATTGCAGCAATAACGACTAAGAATTTAACTATAGCCTTGCCTTTCAAAATCGTTGCTCCCTTCTAAATAACATGAATTACACCCTGTTCTGTAACGATAGCGGACATACGTTGATCATACCGTTCCATGGGAATTGGATTTTTCATAATTTGTGCTTCCCATGCGACACCAATATAGTTCGATGGTGAAAGTTCCTTAAGAAAACGATCATAATAACCATTTCCCATTCCCATACGACCGCCTTGTCGATCAAATCCGGCACCGGGCACTAACACCAAATCAATATCCTTAGGGTTAATGATTTCATAGGGCTCCTTTGGGACACGGATATTTAGAACGCCATGTACTACATCGTGAAGATTATGAAGTCGTACAGCAATCATCGTAGTCTTATCAGTACAAACAGGTACATAAACGCGTTTACCTGCCTGTAAAGCATGTTCTATAACATCATCCAAATTGGCTTCTTTAGGCATCGCTAAATAGGCCATAATCGATTGTGCCTGTTCATACTGAGGTAATTGAACAATCTCGTGACACAGTTTAGGTGCCCAAGATTCACAATCTGCAATAGATAAAGCAGCGCGCTGGGACTTGCACGCCTGGCGCACTGCTTCTTTTGTTATCATTACTTAGTTTCCTTATTTTTTTTAGAAACTACGGATGCGATAGCAGTACGAGCAAATGTCATTTCTACTTTTTCCGCTACTTGTACCTTAACTTTTTCATCATCAAGTTCGATGATTTCGCCATAGATACCACCAATAGTTACAATTTTTTGACCTTTTTTCAAGCTACCTAAAAGATTAGCACGTTCTTTTTGTTGCTTCTTTTGCGGACGCCACAACAAGAAATAAAAAATTACGACCATTAAAAGAATCGGCCAGCTAGTTTGTAAAATTTGTTCGATATCACCCATGGGTAATCCTCCTCACTAAAATTCATCTTATCTTTATAAGTATATCTATTCAAAATGAATTTGACTAGTTTTTTTATATTATTTATTACGAGTATGCCAAATTATTTATTAAAATTATCCCAGAACTGCATTCTAAATTGAGGGAATCGATCCTCTAAAATAGCTTTACGCATCTGACGCATAAACTCTAATAGGAAATATAAATTATGATATGTAACAAGTCTCAATGCTAAAATTTCTTCTGCCTTATATAAATGACGCAAGTACGCACGAGAATAATTTTTACATGTATAACATTGGCAACCTTCTTCAAGAGGACCCCAATCATGTGCATATTGAGCATTTCGAATATTGAGTCTTCCATGCCACGTCATAGCCATTCCATTTCGAGCAACGCGTGTAGGATATACGCAGTCAAACATATCAATACCACGTGCTACACCCTCTACCAAACAGTCGGCTGTACCAACGCCCATCAAATAGCGAGCTTTATTGGTTGGCAACAAAGGTGTTGTATATTCGAGGATTTCATTCATCAAATCATGTGGTTCACCTACAGATAAACCACCAATACTGTATCCTTCAAAGTCCATCGCCACTAATTCAGCTGCACTTTGTTTGCGCAAATCCTTATACATACCACCTTGCACAATACCGAACATACCTTGTCTATCATGAGCATGCCGAGCCTCTTGGCATCGATGTGCCCAACGCGTAGTACGCGCTGTAGAGCGTTTCGCATAATCATGTTCTGCAGGATAAGGAATACATTCATCAAAGGCCATCGCAATATCAGAACCAAGTTGTTCCTGTACTTTGGTTGCTACCTCTGGGGAAAGAAATTGTTTAGATCCATCGATATGAGATCTAAATGTTACGCCTTCCTCTGTAATCTTACGCATATCGCCTAAGCTGAATACTTGGAAACCACCGCTATCCGTAAGGATTGCTTGATCCCAATTCATAAATTTATGAAGGCCACCAGCTTCCTCTACGAGCTCAGGGCCAGGTCTTAAGAACAAATGATAGGTGTTGCTTAAAATCACTTGTGACCCAATGGCCTTTAACTCTTCTGGCGTCATCGTTTTTACTGTCGCCTGTGTTCCAACGGGCATAAACATAGGTGTTTCATACGTGCCATGTGGCGTATGTAACAAACCCGCACGGGCACCCGTATGAGGACAGGTTTTCTGTAATTCATATGTAATACTCGGCATAGAATCTCCTAACGTATAAACATGGCATCGCCAAAACTAAAGAATCGATATCGTTCTTTTACAGCCTCTTTATAAGCTGCTAAACAATGTTCACGACCGGCTAGTGCACTAATGAGCATTAATAATGTAGATTGTGGTAAATGGAAATTGGTTACCAATGCATCTACCATCTTAAATTTATAGCCCGGATAGATAAAGATTTTTGTCCACCCACTTGTGGCATGTAATATACCATCATCAGTAGAGGCGGATTCCAAGGTGCGAATCGATGTAGTACCTACTGCAATAATACGCTTACCCTTAGATTTTGCTTCATTAATACGGCGCGCTGTATCTTCAGATACGCTGTAGAATTCACTATGCATATCGTGATCTTCAATAGTTTCTACCGATACAGGTCTAAAGGTACCTAAACCAACATGAAGGGTAACAAACTCGAGCTCTACACCTTTAGCTTTAATTTTTTCTAATAGTTCCGGTGTAAAGTGTAGTCCCGCTGTTGGAGCCGCAGCAGATCCTTTTTCCTTTGCATACACAGTTTGATAGCGATCCTTATCTTCAAGTTTTTCATGAATATAAGGAGGTAATGGCATTTCACCAATTTCTTGAATAATATCATCAAATACACCATCACAAGTGAATTCTACGATACGTCCTCCAAAATCGGTTTTATCTAGCACAGTTGCTTTCAAACGATCATCAAACACGATGACCTGTCCAATCGGACATTTCTTACCTGGTTTAACGAGACATTCCCAACGATTTTCTCCGCATGGTGTAAGTAATAAAACCTCCACCTTGCCTCCGGAACCCTCTCGTTGACCATATAATCGAGCTGGGATAACCTTCGTATTATTAAACACGAGGACATCTCCGGCTTGTAATTCATCAAGTAAATCGTAAAAATGCGCTTTATGTGTATATTCACCAGTTATTTTATCCAATGTAAGCAATCGCGATGTGTCGCGAGGCTCTACAGGATGTTGAGCAATAAGCTCCTCTGGTAAATCATAATCAAAATCTGTAACTTTCATTCTTATCCTTAATACATTTTCTTCAATGTAATACCACTATAATAGTGTCTTAAAATTGTTTGATAATAATTAGTGTCCCCTGCACCAGCTCGTTTTGCCATTTCAGCGGCGCCCCATTGTGACATACCAAGACCATGGCCCCAACCATGACCTTTAATGTACACTGTATCGTTCTTACCTGTGAAAGTATGATACGATTTACCGGTTGAACTTGCTGGATTTTGATTGACATAAAAATCAAATAATGTAGATTTCAAACCTAACATGCCCCGCAAATCATCGCCGCTTACCGTAACCTTACCAGCGGTACCGACGAAGGTCGCCGATTTGATACGCCCAGACACGCCTCTGTCGGCTGTAGCCTTACCAGGATTTCCCAATGGGGTCAATTGAATGCTCTTCAACTTACCCACGCCCTTACTAGCAGCATTTAACTTGCCCTCTAAAGCGCTACGGCTTGTGGATACCGTCCAACTTGACGCACTAGAATTACTATTTGAAAAGTCTTTAACACCTTTCAAATATGGAATATCATTGCCCCATACATTGACGCTGTCCTCTGTATAGCCACCACCATCAGAATGGAATAATGCATTGATAGGACGATTGTTATATAGCATAACAACGCCTTTAGTATGATTAACAGCAGCCGTAGTACTTTGTGTTTCGCCGCTCACACCACCATATACTTGATGATCTGTAGAAGTGCTCACATCATAGAGCTGATTTTTATTTTGCTCCATCGTATGCAGTGCATACGTACGAGCCGCCACAGCTTGTGCTTCTAAGGCTGCTGCTGGCCAAGAAGGAATCGCCTCTTGTGGAACAACACCATATAGATATGATTCCAATGGAACTGCGTTGATAACCATCATAGCTCCATTATTAGCCCGCAATGTAAGAGCGCCTCGATATGCTTTGCCTTCAAAGGTAAAAATATCACCACTCGTAGGCTTTAATGTGACAACAGAATCAAGGGCTTTACCATTCACAGCAATCTTATTGCCCCGTACACCTACGGATACAACCTTATGACTACCAACCTTATCATTATTGCTAGTAAGAACAGTTACGCCATTTGCACTCGATACGGATGCATCTTGACGTCGACTGCCCAATAAAACGCGAACGTCCGGTGTGTTTTCTACACGAACGCGCGTTGTTGCTTGTTCTACTTGATTCTTCGTCACCACCGCGGCCGTTGCACGAGACGCTGTAGCAGAAGCTGTAACCTTCGGTTTTACAGCAGTAGTATTAGCAACCTTTGGTTTTGCACTCGCTACGGTCGTAACCTTTGGTTTTACACTTGATTGTGCATTAACCTTAGGTTTAACAGTTGTCGATGCTGTCACTTTAGGTCTAATAGTCGTAGACGTAGTAACCTTCGGCGCCGGTTTTGTAACGAGCGGTTTAAATGTGGATTTACCAATCGTTCCACGCACAGCTTTCACAGGCGCCTTTGCCGTCACCGCTGTTGAAGATTTTGCTACAACAGGTTTTGTTCCCGATTTACCTACTACCTGTGCAGCCTCAACAGTTCCAAAACTATGAATGCCTAACAATAATGTTGTCATAATCATTAATGGTAATTGTTTCTTTTTCATTTTATTTCCCTGTTTGTGAAATACCTAGATGATCATAAGCCAATTTTGTAGCCACACGCCCCCGCGGTGTTCTACCTAAAAATCCCAATTGCATCAAATATGGTTCATACACATCTTC
>JAIITD010000063.1 GCA_022737715.1 Veillonella sp. | reverse complement strand
CGTAATTGATAAAGCAGCCTCCAAAGGTGTACTTCATAAAAACACTGCAGCTCGCAAAAAATCCAACCTTGCAGCTAAAGTAAACGCTTTATAATTTTATAGAGCCAAAGCCCATCATCGATGGGCTTTTTTTATACCCAAAGGACGCCGAAAGGCGTCCTTTTCCTTTCTATCCGTAATCAGACCAGGCCGGTGGAAGCTTTAGGTCACCCGTGTTCCCATTCTTCTAAAGTAAAAATGCATAGGACATATATTTTTACCTTCGTATAAGCGATTAAAAATCAATTTTATTACGCCTCAATATGCTATAATGAAACATATGATTAAGTGAGGTGTACACATGAAAAAATTAATGATAATAGATGGCAGCAGCCTATTATTCCGTGCCTTTTTTGCGCTTCCTCCGTTGAAGTCTGCTCTTGGCACGCCAACCAATGCGGTATATGGTTTCTTGACGATGCTCATTAAATTATATGAGGAAATAAAACCTGATTATATTGCGGTCGCATTTGATAAAGGCCGTCAAACATTCCGTACTGAAATGTATAGTGAATATAAGGGCAATCGTCCTGATGCACCAGAGGATTTACGACCTCAGTTTAGCTTGATTCAGGATGTATTAAAGGCTCTTGGCATATGCGTTATCGAAGAGGAAGGTTTCGAAGGGGACGATATTCTTGGTTCCTTGTCGAAGAAATTTGGTTCCTCTGATTTAGCGGTAAAGATTATCACTGGTGACCGCGATAATTTACAGCTTGTTACTGATTACAGTCATGTATTCTTAACGAAAAAAGGTATCTCAGATATGCTTGAGGTTACCTTAGACAATATGGTTGAATTATACGGCTATGGCCCAGATAAGGTTATCGAAATGAAGGCGCTTATGGGTGATTCTTCCGATAATATTCCTGGCGTTCCAGGGGTCGGCGAAAAAACAGCTCTAAAATTAATTAATGAATACGGTGATTTGGAGTCTGTATATGAGAATATCGACAACATTTCTGGTAAGAAATTAAAGGAACGTCTCGTTGAAAATAAGGACTTGGCGTTCTTATCCCGTCAATTGGCTACCATCAAGACTGATATGGACTTGTCCTATACACTTGATCAATTTGTACAGAATTTCCACCTTGGCGAAGTGAAACCGATGTTTGAAGCCCTTGGGTTTACGAAATTAACCCCTCGCTTGGCTAGTGTGATGGGTGCAGACGGTGGCGACGCAGAGGATTTTGGTGGTCTATTTAGTATGGCTGAAGACATCAAACTCGATGATTTGCTTGATGCGTCTGCTTTAACTGAGGATTTTTATAAAGATAAAACGATTGGCGTTCATATTATTACAGACGGCAAGGCGCCATTCCGTGCGATTACATCTGCATTCATTAATAATGGTGAAAGTATCATTAAGCTAGATGGATTTCATAATGATGTACTATTAAACGCATTAAATAGTGCCAAAACTGTTGTAACGACACAAAGTAAGGAATTGATGGAGGTTCTCTGTCACAATAAACCGGCTCAGATTCGTTTATATGATGCTGGCGTGGCTCGTATTCACGATGTATCCTTGATGGCCTATTTATTGGATCCAACGCGTACCAATTACGGATATCTCTATTTAACAGAGCGTTTTAGTGTGCCATCTATTGCTACCGGCAGCGTTGATGTAGAGTGCGTTTCTATGGTGAAAGCCTTACTCGCTATGGACGAGGCTGCTGTTAAGGCCTTACAAGATGAATCCTTATGGGATTTATATAACAATATTGAGTTGCCATTGATTCACACATTACTTGTGATGGAGAAAAATGGTATTTATATTGACCCTGTAAAATTAGAAGAAACAACTGTTAAATTCAAGGCGGAGCTAGAAGCTGTTCAGCAAGAAATCTACGAATTGGCAGGGGAAACGTTTAATATTAATTCTCCAAAACAATTGGGCATCATCTTGTTTGAAAAGATGAATCTACCTGTCATTAAAAAGACGAAAACAGGATACTCTACAGATGCAGAAGTATTGGATATGCTACGTCATGAAAGCCCTATTGTAGAGAAGATTTTGGCTTATCGCTCAGTAGCTAAATTAGTTTCTACTTATTGCGAAGGGTTAGCGGTCCTCATTAATCCTGAAACACATCGCATTCATACCACATTTAATCAAATGGTGACAGCTACGGGACGATTGAGCTCCTCTGATCCGAACCTGCAAAATATTCCTGTTCGTACAGAAAAGGGCCGTGAAATTAGAGCGTTATTCTATCCAGGTGAAGGCTTTGATACATTGGTGAGTGCCGATTATTCACAAATTGAACTTCGTATTTTGGCGCATCTATCTGGTGATGAAGCGTTAATTAAGGCTTTCAACGATGGCAAAGATATCCATAGATTTACTGCTGCCGAAGTACTTGGTAAGTCTCAAGATGAGGTAACCAGTGAAGAACGGTCTCATGCTAAGGCTGTCAATTTCGGAATTATTTACGGTATTTCTGATTTTGGTTTATCTCGTGACCTTGGTATAACACGTCAAGAGGCAAAAAACTATATTGAGCTATATTTTAGCCGTTATCCTAAGGTTAAAGAATATATGGACAATATGGTGAAAGAAGCCCATGAAACTGGTAAGGTACGCACTATGTTTGGACGCATGCGCGAATTACCAGATATTAATAGCCGTAACTTTAATCGTCGTTCCTTTGCAGAACGGACGGCTATGAATACACCGATTCAAGGTACTGCTGCGGATATCATTAAGCTTGCTATGAACAAGGTAGAATCCATTTTAGAAGAGAAACAATTTAAGTCACGCTTATTATTACAGGTGCATGATGAACTTGTATTAGAAGTGGTTAATAATGAATTGGATGCTGTTCAAACGTTGCTTAAGGAAACCATGGAATCCATTGTAGAATTACATGTTCCACTTATTGTCGATGTACATAATGCGGAAAACTGGGCACTTGTAAAATAAATTTTATATCTAACGTTTTGATTAGAATGATGGATGCAGGAGGCACATATGTTAAAAATAGGTTTAACAGGTGGTATTGCATCTGGTAAGAGTACAGTACTTGATTTTTTTAAAAAGAGGGATGTACCTTATATTGATGCTGATGTAGTAGCACGTGAAGTGGTTGATCTCGGTACGCCGGGACTCGCTGCTATTCGTAAATTATTTGGTGATACAGTCATTCTCAATGATGGTAGATTAAATCGTGAAGCACTTGGTAGTATCGTCTTTCACAATGAGGAAAAACGGTTACAGTTAAATAGTTGTTTACATGGTTTTATTCGTCAACGTATTGATGAACTAACTGCGATGTATGAGGATGAACAACAACCCGCTGTTATTTATGATATTCCTCTCCTCATTGAAGGTAAGTGGTATGAGCGACTCGATACAGTTTGGCTTGTCTATGTATCGCCAGAGGTACAGGTTCAGCGATTAATGGAGCGCAATGGCTACTCAAAAGAGAATGCATTAGCGCGTATTCACAGTCAAATGTTACTAGATGATAAACGGCCCTATGCGGATGTTATCATTGATAATGATGGTGCACCTGACGAATTATATATTCAGTTAGAAAAATTGTGGCATGAGAAACTACTACCGTTGTATAATAAATAATCATCAATACATATATGATTGAATTCATTCAAAATATATACGATTAGGATTAAGGGGAGGATGTATGAAACGAAATACAGCAACCGCATTGGCTGTTGTCGTGTTGGGATGGTTTTACTTTAACCATATGCAAGATCCTGTAGCACGCTATACGGCATACCCCTTTGATTATAGAGATGTAGTTGTATCGGCTGCAGAAAAAGAAGAGGTGTCACCATCGTTGGTGGCTAGTGTTATTTTGGCTGAAAGTAAGTATAAGAATACGGCGGAATCTGAAACGGGAGCACTTGGACTCATGCAGCTCATGCCGGATACGGCCCGTTGGGTAGCACAACAAATGGGGCATGGTAACTACACAGATCGTCAGTTAAAAGAGCCGGAAACCAATATTCAGCTAGGTACGTGGTATTTAGGGTATTTATTAAAAGAGTTTAACGGTGATGAAGTGCAAGCGTTGGCTGCCTATAATGCAGGCCGTGGCCATGTAGAATCATGGATAAAGGAAAAAAATTGGAATGGCATGGTTGATACGATTCCATTTCCTGAAACGCGTATGTATGTAAAAACTGTGTTAACCTATCAAGAAAGGTATGAGGCATTATATGGAGACCATCATTGAAACCTGTAAGTCTTTAGACTATTCTTGGTTGCCATCGGAGATTGGTAATTTCAAACTCATGGTGACAGGGCCTGATGAAATTGTGAAAGCTCAAGAAGCATTAGCTGCAGGTGAGGCTGTGTTGACATTACCCCTATTTCATTATGAAAATGACTTAGGTTGGAAGTGGTGTGCCCTCTACGATAAAGAGGTAGAGGATTATACCGTTCATGTGGTAATGCCGTTATTTACATTTGTAGATATATCTTTTGTGCGTCAAGAATTTGAACCCTATTGGAAGGGATTACAAGAACGCTGTGTACAAGGACTTTCAAAATTACTCATCAATAGTGCAGAAAATTTTACCTATACTTATATGCGTAAGGGACTACAAAACTGGGATTTTGAAGCCGTCATGCCTGCTGAATTAGAAGGATTTGTACGAGATATTACTCCTAAAAATGCGGTGCGCATGATTAATGGTTCGTACATCATTGGCGAATATCGCAAGATGGATGAATGTACAGGATTGCTATTGTATTACAATGAATATCGGGACGAATTCTTTGCAGAATTGCGGTATCAGAATTATCCAGAAATTGATCATCATCTTGATGCCAAAACATTAGATGAATTGGAACATGTACTATCTGAACATTTAAAAAATATACTAAGTGAACTAAATTCACGTGGTTAAATTGTACATTTTAGCGGAATTATGCTATACTATACATGACTTTTATATAAACTTTTTTAAGAGTGGGCTATTTTTTGCTCACTCTTTCGTTTATGATTGGGTGAAATTAGTCATATAATTGCATCAAATTATATGATGGAAACAGCGTATATGATCGATATGTAGTATGTTATAAGGAGGCGATGGCTATGAAAAGAGAGGCCGTAGAGGAATTTGTATCCTCTGTAGTTGAAGGCGTTATAGCTGGCACGAATCTGGAATTAGTCGATGTCGACTATGTTCGAGAACGCGACTGGTATTTGCGTGTGTACCTCGATAAACCAGGTGGTGTCGATTTGGATGACTGTCAAATGGTCAGTGAAAAATTGAGCGCTGCTCTCGATGAGAAAGACCCTATTGCAGAAAACTATTTGCTTGAAGTGTCTTCTCCAGGTCTTGATCGGGTTCTAAAAAAGGATAAAGATTTCATTCGCTATAATGGCCGTGATGTAGATATCCAATTGTTCAAACCTATTAATGGTAGTAAACAATATACGGGTGTGCTACAAGGCTTTACAGATACAACAATAGAATTTTTAATCAATGGTGAAAGCGTAACATTTGAGCGCACTGCCATTGCACAAATTCGATTACATCTTGATTTTTAATATATGGAGGCATACGAGTGAGTCAAGAATTAATTCAAGCAGTTATGGTGCTGACAAAACAAAAAGGTTTTGCACCTGAGGTTATTTTTGAATCCCTAGAAGCTGCATTACTACAAGCATATCGTAAGGAACCACATTCTAATCCAGATGCGTATGTGGAATTGAATCGTGAAACTGGTGCCTATAAGGTAATGGCGAAGAAACAAGTTGTAGAAACTGTAGAATTCCCAGAAACCGAAATCAGCTTATTAGATGCTCGTAAAATTGATAAACGCTATGAAATTGGCGATATTGTTGAAGCAGATGTAACACCTGCTAACTTTGGTCGCAGTGCAGCTCATACAGCTAAACAAATGTTGATTCAACGTTTGAAAGAGGCTGAACGCAGTGTGGTTTACGAAGAATATTATAGCCGTGAAGGCGACATCATTACCGGTGTTATTACACGCGTTGAAGGTAAAAACGTATATATCAATCTTGGTAAAACAGAAGCTATCTTACCTCCAACTGAGCAAATCAGTACAGAAACATATCATGAAGGGGATCGCATTAAATGCTATATCGTAGAGGTTAAGAAAACTACGAAAGGCCCTCAAATTATGATTTCCCGTACTCATCCAGGCCTATTAAAACGCTTGTTTGAATTAGAAGTGCCAGAAATCTATGAAGGTGTGGTAGAGCTTAAATCTGTAGCACGTGAACCGGGTATGCGTTCTAAAATCGCCGTATATAGCCGCGATGAATCCATCGATCCAGTTGGTGCTTGCGTAGGTCCAAAAGGTCAACGTGTTCAACACATTGTAGACGAATTACACGATGAAAAAATCGACATTGTAAAATGGGATGAAGATCCTGCCATTTACATTGCGAACTCTTTAAGCCCTGCAAAGGTAATCTCTGTAGATGTTAGCGAAGAAGAAAAATCTTCTTATGTTGTAGTACCTGATTACCAATTGTCCTTGGCTATCGGTAAAGCTGGTCAAAATGCTCGCTTAGCAGCTAAATTGACAAACTGGAAAATCGACATTAAGAGTGAAACACAAGCTGCAGAAAATCCTTTCACAGGTTTTACAAGTACTGAAGCAGCGGAAAGCGAAGACTAATGAAAACCAAATCTCAACCTATGCGCACCTGTGTAGGCTGTGGTGAACCAAAGAGTAAGCGCGAGTTAATGCGTGTTGCTCTAAGCCCAGAAGGGACAATCAGTATCGACAGAACTGGTAAAGCCCCTGGTCGTGGTGCTTATATCTGTGCATCCATGGACTGTTTTGAGGCTGCGTATAAGGGTAAAAAATTAGAACGCTCTTTAAAGCATGCTGTATCAAAAGAGGTATATGAAGCATTGAAGCACGATTTGGAAGGTCATGAATAATTTCAGCCTATGAATGAAGATAAAGTTTTAAATCTCTTAGGCTTGGCACAACGGGCCGGAAAATTGAGTTCCGGAGATTTCATCGTAGAGAAAGCGATGAAAAAGAAAACCCCTAAGCTTGTTCTATTAGCAGGTGATTGTGCGGCCAATAATGAAAAGAAATACATACAATTAGCAGAAATACATCATATCCCATTGCGTAAAGTCGGCAGTAAAGAAACATTAGGTACGGCTATAGGCAAAGAAGTACGTGTAGTGGTAGCCGTAGAGGATGATGGATTTGCAAAAGCATTACTAAAAGAGATTGATCAGTAAGAAGGGGGTATGTAGATGTCCAAAAAGCGCGTACATGAAATCGCTAAGGAATTTGGCGTTGAAAGTAAACAGGTTATTTCTATTTTGCAACAACATAATTTTAATGTTACAAAAGCCGTTAATACAGTAGATGATGCAGGTTACACTGTGGTAAAAAATCAATTAGGTGGTAAGTCTAGTGGGGCCGATACAAAGGCGGCGGCTGCTCCAGCTAATCCAAGCAAACATGAAAAAGCAGCGACACCTAATAATGCTGTAAAAACAGATAAACCAGCAAAAGAACAGAGCCATAAAAAAGAGGCTAAACATGAAGATAAGAAACATGAAGATAAGAAACATGAAGATAAGAAATCTAATGTTCGTCATGTACAAATCAACGAGCCTACTAAAAAACAAAATAATGGTGGCAATAAACAAGATGGCCGTAATCATCAAAAACAAGACCGTCCTAATGGTCAACAACAAGGCCAAAAGAATGATGGCCAACAAGGTCAAAAAAATGACAACCGCCACAATGGTAACGGAGATAATCGCAATCGCAATGGCCGTGTAGATAACCGCAACAACGGTGGTAACCAACAAAATGGCAATGATCGCCGCAACAAGAAAAATAAAAAAGGCAATAACCGCCCTCAATCCTTGTTATCTACATCTATGCAAAAGAAGAAAAACAAGGTAAAACATCGTAACGAACAATATTTGCAACATAAGGCAGAAGAAGAGCGTAAAGCGCAAGAAGCAATCGCTACGGAAATCGAATTAAGCGGTCCTTTAACAGTTAAAGAATTGGCTGAAAAAATGGGTCGTGAAGTATCCGAAATTATCAAAAAATTGATGCTATTAGGTGTTATGGCAAGTATCAATCAAGAAGTAGACGTTGATACAGCTACTATCGTGGCCGAAGATTTTGGTGTAACTGTAACAGAAGTAGAACCTGAAGAAGATCCTACAGATGTTATCGAAATTGAAGATGCACCAGAAACTTTGAAACCACGTCCTCCTGTTGTAACTATTATGGGTCACGTTGACCATGGTAAAACATCCTTGTTGGACGTAATTCGTCAAACCAATGTAACTGCTGGCGAAGCAGGCGGTATTACACAACATATCGGTGCGTACCAAGTTCGTTACAATGACAATAAGATTACATTCCTTGATACACCAGGCCATGAAGCTTTCACAGCTATGCGTCTACGCGGTGCGAAGTCTACGGATATCGCAGTTCTCGTAGTAGCTGCCGATGATGGTGTAATGCCACAAACTATTGAAGCTATCAACCATGCTAAATCTGCAGATGTGCCTATTATCGTAGCCATCAACAAAATGGATAAACCAGGTGCTAACCCAGATCATGTTAAACAACAATTATCTGAACATGGTTTATTGCCAGAAGAATGGGGCGGCGATGTAATCATGGTTCCTGTATCTGCGAAGAAAAAACAAGGTATTGATGACTTGCTCGAAAATATCTTGCTCGTAGCAGAGGTTATGGAATTAAAAGCGAACCCTAATCGTAAAGCATACGGTGTTGTTATCGAGGCTCAACTTGATAAAGGTCGTGGTGCAGTATGTACAGTACTGGTACAAAAAGGTTCCCTTCGTGTAGGTGATACCGTTCTTGCAGGTACTGCATATGGTAAAGTTCGTGCCATGACAAATGAACGCGGTGAAAAAGTAAAGGTTGCTCGTCCTTCTATGCCGGTGGAAATCTTGGGCTTCTCCGAAGTTCCACAAGCTGGTGAAAT